>JBKJVQ010000264.1:0-15147 GCA_046717125.1 Methyloligellaceae bacterium | reverse complement strand
CTGCAGATCGAGCCCAAGGCGGGCGGCTTCAAATCAGGACCTCGATGCCGACAATTACGGCTTCCGGGTCGATACCGGCTACCGCTTCGAGCGCGGCCGCCTGTTCTTCGAGCCGCTTCTGACCCTCGCCTATGTCGAGTCGGACATTGACGGGTTCTCGTTCGCTGGCAACACGGTCAGCTTCCAGGCCGAGGACTCGCTGCGCGGCCGGGTGGGCCTCAGGGCCGGCACCTCCCTAACCATGGGGATGGCCCGGTTCGAGCCGTTCGTGATCGCGAGCTTGTGGGGCGAGCTGTCGGACGACGACACCCGCGCGACCCTCGTCTCGAACGGCGCCCGTTTCGGCTTCCGCGACGAGCGCGAGGATAGCTGGGGCGAAGTCTCGCTCGGCACCAACACGTTCCTGTTCGGCTCGAACGCGGTCTCGGCCTTCTCCAAGGTCGACCTGATCTTCGGCGAGGACACCGAAGGCTACATGGCGTCCGGCGGGTTCAGGGTTCAGTGGTAGGCTGTCACTCCGCCACGATCTTCTCGAATAGTCCGTGCACGCGCGAAAGTGTCTCGCGCAGCGCCGCTTCGACTGCTTCGAAATCCTCCAGCCCGGCCGCGCTCGCCAGCAACGTCTTGAGCCCTTCCGGCGCGCTGGCCGCATCGAAATTCCTGTCGAGGCAAAGGCGCAGGACCTGCGTCAGATTGTGGTAGAGCCGCGCGGCCGCAATCAGTTCGTCGGCGTCGTCGGCCGCCAGCACGCCCGCATCCTTCAGCTTATCGAGCGCGATGGACGTGTTCTGTTCGAGCACGTCGGGATGGGCGTGCGCGTGGACGAGCTGCAGATACTGCGTCAGGAATTCGAGGTCCACGAGGCCGCCCCGAATTTGCTTGATGTCCCAGACGTCGCTCGTGCCCTTCTCGCCCTCAATGCGGCTGCGCATATCCACGACATCGGACGCTGTCCGCGCCGGATCGCGCTGCTCCGTAAGCACGGTCCGGATCGCCGTCTCGATGGCCTCCCGTAAGGCGTGGGGCCCCGAGATCACGCGGGCGCGCAGCAGCGCCAGATGCTCCCAGGTCCAGGCCTCCTTCGCCTGATACGACACGAAACTCGACAGGCGCGTTGCAACCGGGCCTTTGCGGCCGGAAGGGCGCAGACGCATGTCGACCTCGTAGATCGACCCTTCCGCCGTCTGCGCCGACAGCGCGCTGATCAGGCGCTGCGTGAACCGCGCATAATATTGCTGCCCCGAGAGAGGCCGCGCGCCGGACGACTGCGCATTTTCTCCGTCGAACTCGTAGATCACGATCAGGTCGAGGTCGGACGCCGCCGTCATCTCCCGCCCACCGAGCTTGCCCAGCGCGAGTACCGCCGCCGCGCCGCCTGCGACAGCGCCATGCTGGCGCGCCATCTCCGCTTCCACACTTTGCTGCAGCCGTTCGATGATGGTCTCGGCGAGCCGCGCATAGGCGTCGCCAGCCTGATCGGCGGTGACGGTCCCCGACAGGACCCGCACGCCGATCAGGAAACTCTGCTCGCGCGCCACGATTCGCGCGCGATCGAGCACGTCCTGCGTGTCGCGCGCGCCCTCAAGCGCTTCGTCGACCATCGAGCGGAGCGCGGCCGCGTCCGGTGTCGCGCCGAAGAACCCCGGATCGAGCACGGCGTCCAGCGCGCGCGCGCGGCGGCTCAGCACGCGGGCGAGGCGGGGCGCCGAACCCATGATGTCGGCGAGAAGACGCAGCAGACTCGGATTTGCCCGCAGCAGCGAGAAGAGCTGAACCCCGGCCGGCAGCTCCGACAGGAAACGGTCGAACGCGGCCAGCGCCTGATCGGGCTTCGCCGCCTTGGCCAGCGCTTCAAGCAGCAACGGGAGAAACTCCGCGAGGCGCTCGCGGGCGCGTTCGCTGCGCACGGCGGCATACCGTCCTGATGTCCAGACACGCACGATACCCGCAACGGCGTCGGGATCGGAGAAGCCGAGCTCGCGCAGATCATCGAGCGCATCGGGGCTCACCTCGTCCCCGCGAAACGAAAGTTGCACGCGCGAATCGGAGGGCGCCGGCATTTTCTCGAACAGCCTCTCGTAGTGACCTTGCACACAGGTCAGCGTACCGACCAATCTGTCCGCGAACGCCGAAGCGGTCTCGAACCCTGACAGCGCGGCGATACGCGTCAGGCCCGCCTCGTCGGAAGGCAGCGCGTGCGTCTGCTCGTCCGCGACCATCTGGATGCGATGTTCGACATTGCGCAGGAAGCGGTAGCAGGACGAAAGTTCGTCTGCGGCCTCACGCTGTATCCAGCCGTTCTCAACCAGCGCGTCGAGCGCTTCCAGCGTTCCGCGCACGCGCAGTTCCGGCTGGCGGCCGCCCGCGATCAATTGCTGCGTCTGGACGAAGAACTCGATCTCGCGGATGCCGCCGCGGCCGAGCTTCACATCGTGGCCCGCGACCGCGACCTTGGCGTGGCCCTTGAAGGCGTGAACCCGCCGCTTCATCGCATGGATGTCGGCGATGGTCGCGAAGTCGAGATATTTGCGCCAGACGAAGGGTTCGAGCTGGGCAAGAAACCGCTCCCCCGCCTCGACATCTCCGCCGGAGATGCGCGCCTTGACCAGCGCCGCGCGCTCCCAGTTCTGGCCGAAGCTCTCGTAATAGGAGAGGCCGGCTTCCGTCGAAAGCGCCACCTGCGTCGCGCCGGGATCGGGCCTCAGGCGCAAATCGGTGCGGAACACGTAACCGTCGGCCGTCCGCTCCTGCAGCATACGGACGAGATCGCGCGTCAGGCGCACGAACACGCTCGATGCGTCCTGCCCATCCGCGAAGCGGCTGCGCGCGCGGTCATAGAACACGATCAGGTCGACATCGGACGAATAATTCAGCTCGTGCGCGCCGAGCTTGCCCATGCCGATCGCGAAATAACCTGCCCCTTCCTCGCCATCGAGAATGGTTCCCTTCTCCCGCAAGCGCCGCAGCAGAAGACGGATGGAGCCGTCAATGGACGCGTCGGCCGCATCGCTCAAGGCGCCGCAAACCCGCATCACATCCCAGACGCCGCCGAGATTGGCGAGCGCCGTCAGGAGCGCCACGCGCCGCTTGTGCAGCCGCAGGATCCGCATCGCGTCTTCGACGGAATTGACGCCGTCGAGCTGTGGATTGAGAGCGGTCTGGGCCTCGGCGAGATGGGTGTCAGGATCGCGCGCAAGACATTCGGCAAGGAGTTTTGGATCGCGGCGCGCAATGCCCGCGAGATAGGGCGAGGCCGAGAAGACCGGCCCAAGAAACGGCTCAGCTTCCGCCAGAAGATCGGGCGTCAGAGCGCCATCCGGCACGGTGCGGGACGCGGCACTGCGCAGATCCGCCAGAACAGCATCGGCCTTGCCAGGGTCGTAGATCGGCAAATGGCGCTTCACGCGATCGATCAGGCGCGCCAATTCGTCTCCCCCGCTCCGATATTTCAGTCCGTGTCCGGACCGGCAGTCTTAACAGCCGCGAGCGGGAATGTGAGCACGGCTCTGAGGCCCGGACGGTTGTCGTGCAATTCGAGGCGTCCGCCATGCAGCCTCGCCACTGCCGCAACCATGCTAAGGCCCAATCCGGACCCTGGCTTGGAGCGGCTGGCTTCCAGCCTCACAAACCGCTTCAGGACGTGATCGCGCAAGTCAGCCGGTATGCCGACGCCGCGATCGGAGACTTCAAGCGAAGCCGAACCGTTCGCCCGGAAAGCCGACACCGTGATGTCCGGCGTCGCGTTCGGTCCGCCACTCTCGCCGCCATACTTGATCGCGTTGTCGATGAGATTGGCCAGCACCTGGCCGAGCAGTTGCCGCTCGCCCTTCACATGCACCGGCTCGATGCGCTCGGCCGCGAGATGGAACCCGCGTTCCTCGGCGAGCGGTTCGTAGAGTTCGACCGTATCGCGCGCGAGCGACGCGAGGTCGAGGCTGCACATGTTCTCGCCCGCCGCGCCGGCTTCGAGACGCGCGATCGACAGCAGCGCGTTGAACGTCTTGATGAGTTCGTCCGCCTCCTCGATCGTCTCTTCGAGCACGTCGCGATAGCGCCCCGTCTGGTCGCCCTCGCGCAGCGCCGTCTCGACCCGATTGCGCAGCCGGCTGAGCGGCGTCTTCAGATCGTGGGCGATGTTGTCCGACACCTCGCGCATGCCAATCATCAGCTGCTCGATCCGTGCAAGCATCTGGTTGAGGCTCTCGGCGAGACGGTCGAGCTCGTCATTCGCGCCCGAAACCGGCAATCGCTCCGACAAATCGCCGGCCATGATGCGGCGGCTCGTCTGGGTTACGGCGTCGACGCGTTGCAGGAGATTGCGGCTGACGAGAATGCCGCCGAGCAGCCAGATCAGCGCGAGACCGGCCAGACCCCAACCGAGCGCCGAACGGATGACGCTCTCGAATTCGCGGCGATCCTCGATGTCGCGACCGACGATCAGCTTGTAGCCGCTCGCCAGCTTGATGACGTTGGCGTAGGCGAGCCTGTTCGTTTGCTCGTCCTCGCCTTGCCTGTTGTAAAGAAATTCGACCCGGCCGGCTGCATTCAGCAGGTCCGGCTTTACCGAGTCGAGATTGCCCGCGAGGCGTGCGCCTTCGCCATCGGCGACATAATAGAGGCGGTCGCCCGGCGTTCTGCTCCGCGCGACGATGATGCGCGTCAGGCGCTCCAGACCGCCGCGACTGTAGTGCCCCTGCAGATTGCTAAGTTCGGAGGCGATCGACTGCTCGAGCTGGCGCTGGAGCAGCACTTGTGTGTTCCAGTAGATGTAGCCAACGACGAGCGCGGCAGCGGCGGCGGAAAGCGCAAGATAGGTGAGCGACAGCCGGAACGCGGTCGTGCGGACGAGCTTAGCGAGCGCCGTCACGGATGCAGTATCCGGCGCCCCGAACCGTGTGGAGGAGCGGAGTTTCGAAGTTCTTGTCGATCTTCGATCTGAGGCGGGAAATATGGACGTCGACAACGTTGGTCTGGGGGTCGAAATGATAGTCCCAGACATTCTCGAGCAGCATGGTGCGGGTCACGACCTGACCGGCATGCTTCATCAGATATTCGAGTAGGCGGAATTCGCGCGGCTGCAGCGTGACCTGTTCGCCTGAGCGCGTCACCTTGTGCGACAGACGGTCGAGCACGAGGTCGCCGACCGCGTATCGTGTTTCGGCTTCTTCGGGCGAGCGCCGGCGCGCCAGCGCTTCGATCCGGGCCAGCAGTTCGCTGAAGGCGTAGGGTTTGGTGAGATAATCGTCGCCGCCCGCACGGAGGCCCTTCACGCGGTCGTCGACATCGCCAAGCGCCGACAGGATCAGGGCCGGCGTCCGGTTCCCCTCCTTGCGCAGCGTGCCGATGACATCGAGGCCGTCGCGCTTCGGCAACATGCGGTCGACGATCAGCACTTCGAACTCATGCCCGCGGGCGAGCTCCAGTCCGAACTCACCGTCGGCGGCGTGTTCGGCGACGTGGCCGCTCTCCTTGAGGGCACGCCGGAGAAAGGCTGCGGTTTCCCGATCGTCTTCGATCACAAGCACGCGCATATCGGGTCACTTCGCTCAGGTTCGAGCTGCGAGATAACAAAAAAGGACGGCGTCGCGATCGTTCGCTCCGCCGTCCTTTGTCTCGTAGCTTAGGCCTTCTTCAGCGTCAGCGCCACGAAGCGCTGCTGTTCGCCGGACTTGACGCGCATCAGGACCGCCGTGCGTCCCTTGGAGCGCGCCGCCTCGATACCCTTCGTCACATCGTTCGGCTTGACGACGACCTGGCCCGCGACCTGAAGGATCACGTCTCCCACCTTCAAGCCCTTCTCGGCGGCGTCGCTGGCGGGATCGATCTGGGTGATGACCACGCCCTCGCTGCCCGCGTTGGGCTGCGTCGCCGCAGGCGCAAGCGTCAGGCCGAGGCCATCCATGCTTTCGCCGCTCTCTTTCGCATCGGGAACGGGCTTGCCTTCCTGAAGCTCCGCGAGCTGCTCATTCGACGGGAACTTGCCGAGCTCGATCTCGAACGCTTCACGGTCTCCGTCGCGCAGGACTTCGAGTTTCACTTCCCTGCCGGGAGCAAACTCCGCCACCTTGCGAGCCAGATCGCGCGAGTCCTTGATGTCGTCGCCGTCCATCTTCAGCACGACGTCGCCGACCTTCATCTTCGAGTCGGCCGACGGCCCATTCGGAGTGATGCCGGTGATCAGCGCGCCGGCAGGCTCTTCCAGGCCGACGCTTGCCGCGATGTCTTCATTGACGTTCTGGATCGTCACGCCGAGCCAGCCGCGTTCGACCGAGCCGCTTTCCTTGAGCTGGGCGACGACCTTTTTCGCCAGCACGGACGGTACGGCAAAGGCGATGCCGACATTGCCGCCCGACGGGCTGAAGATGGCGGTGTTCACGCCGACGACCTTGCCGCCGAGATTGAAGGTCGGACCGCCCGAGTTGCCGCGGTTCACGGCCGCATCGACCTGCAGGTAGTCGTAGGGACCTGAGCCGATGTCACGGTTGTGCGCGGACACGATGCCCGCCGTCACGGTACCGCCGAGACCGAACGGATTACCGACGGCCAACACCCAGTCGCCAACGCGGGCGGTGTCGTCAGCAAACTCGACGAACGGCACCTTCTTGTCACTATCCTTCACCTTCAGCAACGCGATATCGGTGCGCGAATCGGCGCCGATCATCTCGGCCGTCAGCGTCTCTCCGCTCTCCGTCACGACCTCGATCTCGCTCGCCCCGTCGACGACGTGATTGTTCGTAACGATAAAACCGTCCTCGGAGATGAAGAAACCCGAGCCCTGGGCCTGCGGCGCGCGCGGAGACGGCATGTTCGGCTGCTGCTCGCGGAAGCGCTTGAAGAACTCGTTCAGCGGATGGTCTTCGGGAAGGTCCGGAATGGCTGGCATGGCGCCGGGACCTTCCGGCGCGCCTGGACCACCGGGGCCGCCTGGACCGCCCGGGCCCCCGGGACCCTGTGCCGTCTTGGCGCCCTTCACGCTGATCGAAACGACCGCCGGCTTCACGCGATCGACGAGATCGGCGAAAGACAGCGGTGCGCGACCCATCGGGGTCTCGACTTCCTTGGAAAGATTGGTTTCGGCCTGGGCAAGCCGCATGTCGGGAAAGAATGCGGCGGTTCCGAGAAGACCGAGCGCGAGCGCGCCGGCGGTCACGAACGCGACCGGGCGCGAAACCTTGCGGCTGTGCACCGGCGAAGCCGTTGAATTGGTGGCGTCAGGGGGGGTCATCAAACACCTCGTTGAAGGAGTGTGAGCGAACCAGGGAATTCGGTGGTTGGGAGGCTCTGTCGCCAAGGCGTGATCTGGTTCGCTGTCGCCAAATCATATAGGAGTGGCGGTCTTACCAAGCCGTGTCGGCCGGATTAAACTTTTGTAAGGTCGCCGATCTGGCTAGCGACGTTCGAGCGCTTCGTCGAGCGCACGCTTCTCTTCGCTGCTCAGTGGATCGGCGTCCGGCGCGGTCTCCGTCCGTCTGCGCCGGTACGCGAAAAACAGCGCGAACAGACCGAGCAGAAAGAGGATGGGAGCCGCGAACCAGAGTGCCCATGTGCTCGGCTTCACGCGCGGTTTGAGGAGCACGAACTCGCCGTAGCGCGCGACGACGAAGTCGATCACCTCCGCGTTGCTGTCGCCCGCTTTCAGCCTCTCCCGTACGAGGATACGGAGATCGCGCGCGAGCGGCGCATCGGAATCGTCGATCGACTGGTTTTGGCAGACGAGGCAGCGCAGTCCCAGCGACAGCTCGCGCGCACGCGTTTCGAGCGCCGGGTCGTTCAGCACTTCGTCCGGCTGCACGGCGTAGACCGCTATCGGCCATGCCATCAGCAACGCCAGCAGCATCGTCGCAAAAAGCCGTGCCAAGACGATCATTCCGCAGGCGCCAGCGCTTCACGCCGCCTTGCCGCCCGTGGCAGCCCGATGCGCAGGCGGCGATCCGACAGCGAGATTCCGCCCGCGACGAACATCATGGTCGCGCCCAACCAGATCAGATGCACGAGCGGATTGAAATAGAAACGGAACGTGGTCGCGCCTCCCTCCGACGCATCGCCCATGACCGCGTAAAGATCGCTGACCCAAGTCGGCTCGATCCCCGCCTCCGTCGTCGACACGCGCTCGACCGGGAAATTCCGTTTCGAAGGCTCCAGCCGCGTGACGATCTCTCCGTCCTGGCGGACAGTGATGAAGCCGACGATCTCCGAATAGTTCGGGCCCTGACGCGGCTCGACTCGGTCGAACGTGATTTCGTAGCCCGCGATCTTTGCCGTCTCGCCCGGCTTCAGCGCGGTGATGACCTCCTCGCGCCATGCCGTGACGCCGACAATGCCGATCAGCATCACGCCGACGCCGGCATGGGCGATCGTCGTGCCGAATGCCGATCGCGGCAGGCCCGAAAGCCTGCCCCACGCCTCGCCCCATCCGGCGCGGAAGAGTTTCGCCCGCCAGAAGATTTCCGACAGCGCGCCCGCGACCAGCCAGATGCCGAGGCCGATGCCGAGCGGCGCGAGCCACGGTCCCGGCCCCGAGAGGGCAGCCGTCGCGATCACTGACAGAAGCGCGAGTCCCCCTGCGAACATCAGCCGTTCGCCGGCCGCCGCGATATCTCCGCGCTTCCAGGCAAGGAAGGGACCGAACGGCAGGATCAGGAGGATCGGCAGCATCAGCGGGCCGAAGGTCATGTTGAAGAAAGGCGGGCCGACCGAAATCTTCTCGCCGGTCAGCGATTCCAGCGCGAGCGGATAGAGCGTGCCGATCAGCACCGCCGCACAGGCTGTCGTCAGGAACAAGTTGTTGATCACGAGCGCGGCCTCGCGGCTGATCGGCGAGAACAGTCCGCCCTGCCTGAGCATCGGCGCGCGCCAGGCGAACAGCGCAAAAGCGCCGCCGATGAAGGCGATCATGATGCAGAGAATGACGATGCCGCGCGCCGGATCGGTCGCGAAAGTATGCACCGAGGTCAGCACGCCCGAGCGGACGAGGAATGTCCCCATCAGGCTGAGCGAAAATGTCACGATCGCCAGCAGGATGGTCCAGACCTTTAGCGCTTCACGCTTCTCCATCACGACGAGCGAATGCAGCAGCGCCGTGCCGACCAGCCACGGCATGAAGGACGCGTTCTCGACCGGATCCCAGAACCAGAACCCGCCCCAGCCGAGCTCGTAATAGGCCCACCATGAGCCCATCGCGATGCCGACCGTCAGGAACATCCAGGCGAGCAGCGTCCAAGGCCGCACCCAGTTCCCCCATGCCGCGTCGATCCGCCCCTCGATCAGCGCCGCGATCGCGAACGAGAACGCCATCGAGAAGCCGACATAGCCGGCATAGAGGAATGGCGGGTGGAACGAGAGCGCCGGGTCTTGCAGGATCGGGTTCAGCCCCTGCCCCTCGAACGGCGCAGGATTTATGCGGGCGAACGGATTGGAGGTGGTGACAATGAAGGCGAGAAACGCCGCCGCGATTGACGCCTGCACGCCCAGTACGTTGGCCTTGAGACTCGCCGGCAGGTTCCGTCCGAAGGCGGCAACGGCCGCGCCGAATAGCGAGAGGATCAGCACCCAGAGGACCATCGAGCCCTCGTGGTTCCCCCACACGCCGGAGATCTTGTAGAGCATTGGCTTGGCGGCGTGCGAATTTCGCAGCACGTTCTCGACCGAGAAATCGGATGTGACGAACGCCGTCGTCAGCGCAGCGAAGGCGACGATGCAGAGCCCGAACTGCGCCAGCGCTGCGGGGGCGGCGACATCCATGAGGGCGGCATCGCGGCGATAGGCGCCCCACATCGGCAGGACCGTCTGCACCAGCGCGACGGCAAGCGCGAGGACGAGCGCGAAATGGCCTGTCTCGGCGATCATTGCGTCTGCGTCTCCAAGGGCATGATGCCGAAAAGTGTGAAGTGGTTCTCGGATAACATCATGCCCTAATCCTTTAGAACCGATCACGTTCATGATTTCGGGCGGTCACCCGAAATCATCGTGATCTAGGGTTTCGGCTCGCCCTCTTTCCAGACGCCGCGCTTCTTTAGCGCCGCCGCGACTTCGGGCGGCATGTATTTCTCGTCGTGCTTGGCGAGCACGCTGTCGGCCATGAACGTACCGGCATCGTCCAGTTTGCCCTCGGCGACGACGCCCTGCCCCTCGCGGAACAGGTCCGGCAACACGCCGTGATACAGGACCGGCGTCGTCGTTCCGCCGTCGGTCACCGCGAAGCGGATGATCGCGCCTTCGCTGCGTTCGACGCTGCCTTCCTTCACAAGGCCGCCTAGCCGGAACCGCTGGCCCGATACGACCCCCTTCTCGGTAATGTCGCTCGGGCTGTAGAAGAACACGATCGTATCGCGCATCGCAAACATGACGAGGCCGACAGCGACGCCCAGCGTCGCGAGGCATATGCCGATGATCGTCAGTCTACGTTGCTTTCGCGTCATGACGACAATCCGAGCGTCTGCGCCAGCTCGCCGAGCGTGGTCAACGCGGACTGGTTTCCCTGGAATTGCGTCTTCGCCCGCTCCAGCGCGCCGAGCGCCGCATCGCGTTTGCCCAGCACCGTATAGGCCCGCACAAGCCTGACCCAGCCGTCAAGATCGTCGCCGTTCGCGGCCAGTTTTTTGTCGAGACGATCGACCATCTGCGCGATCATCTGCTCGCGCTGCTCCAGCGTCATATCTTTCGCCGCCGCGACATCCTCCTCGGAGGGGCCCGGGGCGCCCTTTACGCGTGCCTCGGCCTGCGCGAGGCGCTGCTCGACCGGGCCGCGCCAGGGCGCATCCGCGCCTCCCGAATTCAAAAGCGCGCGCCAGCTTTCCGCCGCCTCGGCGAACTTACCGTCCTGCTCGAGCGCGACCGCCAGCCAGTAATGCGCCTTGATGAGATTGGGGTTTCCCGCCTTCGCCTTCTCGAACGCCCGGCGCGCAATTTCGGGCACGATGCCGTTGTTGGCCAAGGTCGCCGCCTCGCCGAAACCGACCAGCCGCGCCGGCACTTCGCCGGACATCTGCATCGCGCGGCGATAGGCTTCCGCCGCTTCGTCGTAGCGCTGGAGCCGCGCATAGACCGGCGCGATCACATCCCAGCCCTCGGCGTCTTCGGGATTTTCGCGCAGCCGCGCCTCGACCTGGGCGATTAGCGAGTCGACTGTCTGTTGCCGGCCGGGATCGAGACGCGCGGCGAGCGGCTGATCGGGAAGCGCGGGCGAGCCAAAAACGAGATAGAAGCCGAGGGCGGTCGCGGGGATGAATATCGCGATCCCGGCCATGAGCGCGGGATGCGGGACGCCATCACGCTCTTGCGTCGCCGATCGCGCCTGACGATCTGCGGCGATGAGACGCCGGGCGATCTCGGCGCGCGCGGTGTCGGCTTCGGCGGGTTGGATCAGCCCCTGGTCGGCCTGCGCATCGACCTCGCGCAACTGCGCGCGATAGATCTCGGCGTCATGCGCGGCGGAGGGGAGCGCGGCGGCACGCGATCTCGCCAGCGGCCAAAGCAGCGGCAGCAGCACGGCTGCCGTCAGTACCGCCAATACGATCCATAAGAGCATGCGAGGCCGGCACTCCGGAGCCTGATCGCCTCCCCCAAATGTGGGCGCGCGATGCTCAAGGCATAGAGAACGCGGCTTGTGGCGGCAAGGGCAAGGCGGCCGGGAAGTTCACAGCCGCCTTATCGACTACACGTCGGGCTGCTAGCTTACCATTTCCCAGCGGCCGCCATCGCCGCGGCAGGCCGTGCCGCGTGCAACCTCGGGACGCCCGTCGATATAGATCGTGTGGGAATAGCGGCGGCAATGCTGGGGTCCGCGACGGAACGGCTTCTCAACCACGACCCGGCCCCGATACCCGCGATCGCCGCGCCATTCCCGGTAGGATCCTGCTTCGCCGTATTCGAGCGCCTGATACTCCGCCTCAATGGCCCTGCGCCGGTCGGCATCGTCGAGATTGCGGCCGATTCTGTTGCCGACCACGCCGCCAACCACTGCGCCGGCGACCGTCGCCAGCACACGGCCCGATCCGCCGCCGATCTGGTTACCGATCACGCCGCCCGCAACCGCGCCGAGCACGGTGCCGCCCTCCTGCTGCGTTGCGCAAGACGCAAGGCAGAGTGGCGCAACCATCGCCAATACAATAAAGATCGCCCGCTTCATCATAATCGTGCCCCTCTCAGAACGCAGGAGAACAGGCTGCGCGCAGCGCCCGGCGTTCTCCGCCACAGATTGTCTGTGCCCTCTTTAAGGAGAGATAATCAGATGGAAATGAGGCTGTTCCACGACCAAATATCGTTAAGAATTCATCCAGTTCCTAGGCCGCCGGCAAGTCGAGGCGCGCGTCGAGACCACCGCTGGGAGCCGCTTCCAGCTTCAGCGCGCCCTTGTAGAGCCCCGACAGGTCGGCGACGATCGACAACCCCAGTCCAGATCCCGGCTTCGATTCATCCAGACGCTGGCCGCGCTTGACGGCGGCGGCCCTCTGTTCGAACGACAGTCCCGGTCCATCGTCGATGACGCTGACGATCAGCCGGTCGGGCGCTTTCTCTTTAGCTTCGACGCTGACGCTGCCCTTCGCCCATTTGCAGGCATTGTCCATCAGATTGCCGACCATCTCTTCGAAATCCTGCCGCTCGCCGCGGAATTTCAGGCCGGGCGGACAGGCGACGGACACCTGGATGGCGCGCTCGCTGTTGATGCGCTCCAGCGTCCGTCCGAGCCCTGCCAGAACAGGCGCGATCTCTGTCACGCCGCCCACAAGATTGACGCGCGCGGCGACGCGGGCGCGGTCGAGATGGTGACCGATCTGCGCCCGCATCAGCGATGCCTGTTCGGCGACCTTGTCCGCCAGCGGCCCCGAACCGGCCCGCGCCTCATTGGCGATGACGCTGAGCGGCGTCTTCAGTGCATGGGCGAGATTGCCGACATGGGTGCGCGCGCGTTCGACGATGTCGTGGTTGGTCTGGATCAGCGCGTTGAGCTCCTGCTGGAGCGGCTCGATCTCGACCGGGTATTGGCCCTCGAGCCGCGCCGCTTCTCCCGACCTTATCGCCGACAGGTTTGCGCCGAGAATGCGCAGCGGCCGCAATCCGTAGCGCACCTGGACCAGTGCGCCGATCACGAGGCCGAGGCCCAGCAGGAGAAGCGTGACGACCACGATCATCGTGAAGCCCGCGGTCTCGTCAGCGATCTCGGTGGAATCGCCCGCGACCACATAGGAGAATGTCTTGCCGTTCTCGCCGATCGTGATTTCACGCTCCACCGCGCGCAGAGGCTCCCGGTACGGCCCCAGCGTATTGGCGCGCCGGATGCGCTGCGGGTCGGGATTTACGCCCATCGCAACCGGCCGCATGAGATCCACGTCGAGCAGCGATTCCGACTTGAACAGATGCTCGGACTTGGCCTCCATCGGTCCGATGCGCCAGTACCAGCCGGAGAGCGGCAGCCCGAACAGTGGCTCTCCCACGTTGTCCGGCTCAACCGGCCGGTCGAGGCCATGCGCCGTCGAAGTCGCAACAAGATTCGTGAGGTAGACGAGAAGGCGCGCATCGAACGACCGTTCGACCGCGCCGCGATAGAGCGACACGAGAATGAACGCGGTCACGGGCAGGACGATCAGCGACCAGATCGCGGAAAACGCGAACAGCCGGAAAGCGAGCGAATTAATCCGCATCTTGCGGCGGCGAAAGACGGTATCCGAGCCCCCGCACGGTTGTGATCATCTCCTCGGGCAGCTTCTTGCGCAGCCGTCCGATAAAGACCTCGATCGTATTCGAGTCCCGGTCGAAATCCTGCTCGTAGAGATGCTCGACCAGTTCGTTGCGCGGCACGACGCGCTCCGCATGGTGCATGAGATAGGCGAGCAGCCGGTATTCATGCGAGGTCAGCTTGACCAGATTGCCGTTGACCGTCACGCGCGACGCCTTGGTGTCGAGCCGCACCGTGCCGCATTCCAGCTCGTTGCGCGCATGGCCCGTCGAGCGCCTCAGCAGTGCGCGAACGCGAGCAAGCACCTCCTCCATGTGGAACGGCTTGGCGACGTAATCGTCCGCGCCCGCATCCATGCCCGCGACCTTGTCGCTCCAGCGGTCGCGCGCGGTCAGGATCAGCACCGGCATGATGCGCTTGTCGCGCCGCCATTGTTCGATGATCGAGATCCCGTCCATCTTTGTAATGCCGAGATCGAGCACGATGGCGTCGTATGGCTCTGTGTCGCCGAGGAAGTGTCCGTCCTCGCCGTCAACCGCGGAATCGACGGCATAGCCCGCGTCCGACAGCGCGGTGACGAGCTGGCGGTTCAGATCGGGATCGTCCTCGACGACGAGCAGGCGCATGGGTCAGCCCCAATATACGCACTATCATTAGATCACGATGACTTCGGATTCGACGATCCGAAGTCATGAACGTGATAGGCCCCAAGGGATCAGAGCATGAAGTCGTCCGAAAACCGCTCCACACTTTTTGGCTTCATGCTCTAGAATTGACCGGTGCGCGCGTCAACGGAGACGTTAGTGACTTGGCCGGCGGGGCTCATCAGCACGATGCGGTAGATGAACCGTCCATCCTCCTTGCAGAGATTGGCGGTGATGATCTGGCTCGCCGACTTTTGCTTGATCCGGTCGTACACGTCCTTGCCGGAAACGAGGTGGTTTTCCTTGATCAGTTCGGCCGCCTGCTTCCAGGGCACGCACTGGGCGCGCGCGTCCACCGCGCCCCCCATCAGGATGAGCGCGGCCATGCCGAAAAGTCTGGTGAGCGCAGGCCGCATCTCGAACTCACAGGAAAATGAACGATCAGCGTGCTCTATGACGCATGAATGGGCCGTGAATGAGGGCGGATTGCGGGCACTAAAGTCCAATGATTTTTAATGGTTTTTGAAAAGTTGGCCGCGCTGTTGCAGAACTGCAACTTCCGCTCCGCTCTTATCCCACCACAACAACCTTCGTTGCGCGCCAGCGGCCATAGATCGCCGTCGCGGCCGTCCACACGACCGCCAGCGCGTCGATCAGCGTCGTCACGTCGCCGCTCGACAGCACGTCCGAACCGAATGCGCGGTTCAGCGCCCAGACGAGGAAGCCCACCAATTCGCCGATAGGTCAGGCGCTTGTCGCCGGTCTGAGCGATCAGCTTGGTGCAGCGCTCAGTGTCGCTCACGCCAAGGGCGGTGCGGTGGTTGTAGC
>JBKJVQ010000263.1:0-2746 GCA_046717125.1 Methyloligellaceae bacterium | reverse complement strand
CCTCCAGCCGGTCGATGTCGACAAGGCGGCGCGTTCGCTGATGAAGGGGCAGAAGCCCTGCGTGCTGTGGTTCACCGGGCTGTCCGGATCGGGGAAATCGACGATCGCCAACCTGGTCGAGAAGCGGCTGCATGCGCTCGGCCGGCACACCTGTCTGCTCGACGGCGACAACGTGCGGCACGGGCTGAACAAGGACCTCGGCTTCACCGATGCCGATCGCGTCGAGAACATCCGCCGGGTTTCAGAGGCCGCACGGCTGTTCGTCGAAGCCGGGCTGATTGTACTCGTGTCCTTCATCTCTCCCTTCCGCTCGGAACGTAAAATGGCGCGCGAGTTGCTCGCCGCCGACGAGTTCATCGAAGTGTTCGTCGATACGCCGCTTGCGACGTGCGAGAGTCGCGATCCCAAGGGGCTCTATCGCAAGGCCCGCGCGGGCCTCATTCGCAACTTTACGGGCATCGACTCCGTTTATGAGCCGCCAGAGATGGCGGAGCTCCGGCTGGATACGACGCGGTCGGATGCGGAACACCTCGCAGATGCCGTGATCGCGGAGCTCGTCCGCAGGCGGATCGTCTGAGATAACGTTCCATCGAAGCCCTGCGGCGGGCCGGATCAGAGGAGAGCGATCTTGATGTTACAATGGCTGAAAACGGCGGTACTCGCCGTCTGCGCATTTGCCGGACCGGCTTCGGCGGCGGAGCCGGTCAAATTGTGGGAACTGTCCGGGTTCGAGACGCCCGAATCGGTGTTGCCTGATCCGGCGAACAACATCGCCTACGTAAGCAATGTCGCCGGCACGCCGACCGACAAGGATGGCAACGGCTTCATCTCGACGATGACCCTCGACGGCAAAATGATCGAGGCGAAATGGGCGACGGGAATGGACGCGCCCAAAGGCATGGCGCTCGTAGGAGACCGGCTGTTCACAGCCGACATCGACAAGCTGGTCGAAATCGACACGAAGACAGGAAAGATCATCGCCAGGCATGAGGCGGCGGGCGCGGGCCTTCTGAACGACGTCGCAGCCGGCAAGGACGGCGCGGTTTACGTTTCCGATATGCTCAAGAATACGATCTGGCGCTTTGCCAACGGCAAGTTCGAGCCTTGGCTCGAAAGCGTCGACCTGAAAGCGCCGAACGGCCTGACGGTCGACGGCGACAAACTGATCGTCGCGTCATGGGGCAAGGGGTTCGACGGGGAGAAGACCGAGTCGCCGGGCAATCTCGTTGTCGTCTCCATCGCCGACAAGTCGATCAAGGATCTGGGCGAAGGCAAGCCGATCGGCAATCTCGACGGCATCGAGCCTGCCGGCGACGGAGCCTGGCTGGTGACGGATTGGGTCGCGGGTGGGCTCCATCGCATCGACGCGACCGGCAAGGCGGAGCTCCTGCTCGATCTCAATCAGGGCAGCGCCGATATCGGCTATACGCCGGCGAACAAGACCCTGTTCATGCCAATGATGGCGGACAATTTCGTCGCCGCCTATCGGATCGAGTAACTGCCAAGAAACAAAGCGGCATGGGAGAACCCCATGCCGCCGTTCCGGTCTCTCAGGCGAGAATGTAAGCGAGGCCGCCGAACGTTGCGACGCTGGCGCAGCCGACCGCGCTGAAAACGAACGCGCTGATGCGATTCTGCTGGCGGCGGAACTGTCTCAGATGCTCGATGACCTCCGAGCTTGGCCCAAAGCCTGCAAAAACCGGCGTATCCGCGACGGCTTCAGTCGCCGCGATCGTCACCGGGCATTCCAGCTTCTCGGGCTCAGTCGCGACCGGAGGCTCCGGCTCGGGCGCGACTGCCCTCGGCGCTTTGGACCTGGCTCGGGCGGGCGCTTCTGGCGCGATCAGCGGGTTCTTTGCGGCCTCGGCGATCGCCTGCAGCTTCTGCAGCACAAACTGGCGCGTATCGTCATGCGCATGCGACGGCGTTTCATCCGCCTGGCCGTCGAATAATTCCCACTGCCGATCGGGCAGCATTACCACGACGTCGTCGGTCACGCGCTCGGGCGTCAATGGTCTCATCGTCATTCCCTCTCTCAACGCGATCCGGAATGGCCCCCGCCATATTCCGGTGCGAAGATGATCATGCAGTTCTGGATTGTGCCGCTGCCCCCAGCGGAACGCGATTTCCCACCCGTCTGAGCGGAAGGCTATGCAGTGATAGGGGCGGAGTTTCGGCCCGATTGCGGCAAGAAGGGACCGATCGGCTGGTTCAGCTCGAGCGCATAAGCGCCTCGATTCGCGCATGCCGGATTTGCGCGGACCAGCCTTTGGGCGCGCCCTTGCCGCACGCGCCGCGTCCCGTCTTCCAGGTCAGCCTGACGTCGCGGATTGCTGTCTGCGGCCAGGCGCCGGGAACGCGCGTGCATGCTTCGGGGCGGCCATTCAGCGATCCGTCGGGCGTGCGGCTGCGCAGTTGGATGGGCGTTTCGGACGAAGAGTTCTACGATGCGTCGCGCGTTTCCGTCATTCCGATGGGATTCTGCTTTCCGGGCCTCGATGCGAAAGGCGGCGATCGTCCGCCGCGCCGTGAATGCGCGCCGCTATGGCGCGACGCGCTGTTCGCGCAGTTGCCGGCGCTCGATCTGATTTTGGCTGTCGGGCAATACGCCCACCGCTGGCACCTCTAGACGGGTTGTGGGGCGTCGATGACCGAGTCCGTGCGCGGCTTTCAACAACCGTTGGACGGGAATCTAACCTTCCTGTTTCCGCTGCCGCATCCGTCCTGGCGGAACAACGCTTGGCTG
>JBKJVQ010000262.1:0-14747 GCA_046717125.1 Methyloligellaceae bacterium | reverse complement strand
CTCGCTCGGCACCAACACGTTCCTGTTCGGCTCGAACGCGGTCTCGGCTTTCTCCAAGGTCGATCTCATCTTCGGCGAGGATACCGAAGGCTACATGGCCTCGGGCGGCTTCAGGGTGCAGTGGTAGCGCGGTCTTGCGCGCTCAGATCAGCACGGCTTCATCCAGTGCTTCGTGCTGCTTTGCACAGCTCTTCTTCGGCGCGCTGACGCTCCCGGACACGCTATCGCCGATCATCAGCTTCGTCATCTCGATGACGAACATGCCCCAGGCATGCCGGAGTTCGGGGGTGAAGTCTTCGCGCAGGGATCGCTCCAGCGTCCAGAACAGAGCCGCGGCGCAGGTCACACAGTCTTCCGGCCGCAGCCCATGGCTTCGCGCTTGCGTCCCCATCAGTCGCGCGAGGGCGGACAGCGCGACGTTGCGGTCCTTTGTGGTCAGCGCCGCGCGCAGCATCAAAGCCCATTGCGTAACTGCAGCGGGATCGAGCGGGCCGATAACTTCCAGCAGGCGGCCGTTCATGGTCGCGGCGCGGCGGCGGAACAGCTCCGCGACCAGACTCGAAGCAGGCGTCAGCCGGGCCAGGCTCGTGGCGACCAACCGCTTGTCGCGACCGGTCAGGCTGTAACCGGCGTCTTGCGCCTTGGCGCGGGCGGCGGACTGCTTCATGTCGGACTCCAGTCGATTTCAAACGAATTGGCCTCACTTTGCTCCGCTGCCATTGACGGGACGTTAAGGCTGCCGAGGTCCTGCCGCGTCTGCGGCCAGACCGGCTTGCGACGCACCGGGCCGGCATAGGCGCTTGTCACGACAAAGGGACGCGGCGAGGTCAGCATCGCGTGAAGCCGCCGATGCAAATCCGCCGCCGCAATCGGTTTGGCGAGCATGCCGTCGACGCCAGCGTCGCGCGCTTTCAGGACTCGGGCGTGGTTGGGTGCGGCGGTGATCAGGAGGATCGGCGTCTGGCGGTTGATGCAGCCCGTGTCGTGACGCAAGGCCCGCGCGAAATCCGCGCCGTCCTGATCGCCGAGGAAGAAGTCGAGGATGATCGCGTCATAGCGGTCGCGATGTGCAAGCTTCAGCGCCTCCGGCACGTCGCGCGCATCGGTGATCCCGCGCGCTCCGAAGCCGCGCAGCATGGTACGCAGAAGCGTGCGCATCAGCGCATGGTTCTCGACGATCAGAATCTCTAGTTTGGAAAAATCCAGGTCGATCCCGGACATGCGAGCTGCTCCCAAGCCTACGGCTGGGTCAGGATCATTCGCGTGACATGGTTAATGCAGCGTTAGGATTTCGGCGTCGTCCGAAAACTGCCCACGGTTCGGCAACATGTCCTCGTGCTGCGAGACGCCGTGCCGCGTCTTTTCCCAGAGAAACGGGTCGCTGTGGAGCTGCATGACCGCGCGCCAGGAGGCGCGCGAAATCAACAGCCAGTAAATGGGCATGAACAGAACCTGCCATGCTCGCACGGGCGCGCGTCTCGCCCACGCGGCGCACAGCGCCAGAAGCATGGCGGCGGTATAACCCGTGGCTCCCAGCGCGCATGCGGCCATCAGAATAGCCGTCTCTGTCAAGCTGTCCGGGCCGCCCTGCATGAAATGCCAGAAGGCCACGAGATAAGCGAAAGGATGCACCAGCGACGTCAGAACCATGCCGCCGAAGATGGTCTGAAAGCCCAGAAAACGTCGCGGTTTGAGCTCCCGCCACAGCGTCCCCGGCTTGCGCATGTGCACGGCCCAAGTCTGGATATAGCCTTTCAGCCAGCGCGTGCGCTGCGGCGTCCAATTGCGCAAGCTGATCGGCGCTTCCTCTTCCGTCCGTGAGCTGATGACCGCGCATTCATACCCATGGCGCGCGAGGCGCATGCCGAGATCGGCGTCCTCGGTCACATTGAACGCATCCCAGGCTTGCACCCAGCGCAGGGCGGATACACGGAAGTGGTTCGACGTGCCGCCAAGGGGGATGGGCAGGCCAAGGCGTTCGAGCGCGGGCAGCAGCCCGTCGAACAAGGCCGCATATTCGAGTTCGAACTGGCGCGCCATCCAGTTTTCGCTCGCGTTGTAGAAGCCGAGACGCGCCTGCACGCAGGCGAGCGTCGGTGGACCGCTCAGGAAGCGCGCATGCGCCTGCCGGAGCTGTCCCGGCTCGGGGCGATCCCCGGCGTCATAGATCGCCAGATAGTCGCCCTTGGCGAAGTGAAGCGCATAGTTGAGCGCCTTAGGTTTCGTGCGTGGCTGGCAATCCGGCACAATCACGATCTCGAATCGCGCGGGCAGATCGAACGCGCGCGCCGCCGCGATCGTTTCAGTGTCCGAGGCTTCGAGCACGAGCTTTATGTCGAGCTTTGAGACCGGCCAGTCGATCGTTATGAGCGAGATGATCAGATCCGGCAGGACGGCCGCTTCACGGAACATCGGTACAAGGATCGTATAGGGCGGCAGATCGCCGTCGGGAATGCGCGGAGGGTGCTCCGGCGCCTGCGCCCGGAACGTCGCGAGCGCGTAAAGGCGCAGGGTGACGACCGGCGTGAACAGCACTGTCAGCGCGAGACCGAGCGCGATGATTGCGGTCCCGGTGGCCAGCAGGATCGGGGCGACGATGCCGATGAGCAGCGCTGCCATGAACGCACGCTGCCACGGCGCAAACCCTTGCGCAGCGACTGACCCGGGAAGCGTCGGTTCAATCCCTCGACGGACTCCGACAAGAGTTCGGCACAGAAGCGCCGTTCGACAGCGCGGCGCATCGCAACCGGCGACGCGAGGCCGATGCCATGGCTTCGCAACTCCGCGCCGCCGCCAGACCCAAGCATGCGAGCCTGTGCCTGGCGCAAGGGCGAAGGCGCAATCCGGCCGGCCGTATACGCGCCGCAATTTTTGTTTGAGAGCGTCTCTGACGCCATGCCTTGCACGGCCGACATCGAGATCGGACTTACCGGTTTCGACATAGGCCAGCCCACAATGGTCGGCCAAACGTCGGTGATAGTCCTCCTCGCCGATGTGACCTTGCGCGATCAGGACTTCGTGCGGCGCGGTTCCCTCTTCCCGCGCTGTTTCCCGGGCGCGCGCGAGTGTTCGTTCGCTCAGCCGCTCCAACAGGAATGCGCAATCGTCGATGCCGTCGCCGGTATCGATGAACGGAACACGCGAAAGCCTGGCCGACTGCGCCACGTCATCTCCCGGAGGCGGCAGGTCATGACTGTCAGCGTATGTGCGGGAAGCTCGCGTTAGTTACAACCCATCCTCGATTTCCCGCTTTTCCACAGGGTCGCCTGCGGATGCCGAGACCCGTCTCGCAGAAAGTTGATCAGCGGTGTTCGGACGCATTTTTCGTTCTGACCAAGTAGTTTGCACCGCCCAACATCATCCCGAGAGCATCACGCCCCAATTGGGTCTCATGACTCCCCTAAGCGACGACATCCCGCGATCTTATGGCGATGCGCGACCATCCCCTCAACTGGATTTTACGGTTTGATAACCAGCACTTGCGCATATTGAATTATGGTTAATTCTGTTAATGGCGTGCGTCCGCCGCAGCATCGTTCCGCCCCTGCCAACCCCCGCACCGCCGATAGGTCGCGTGGCCGGTGGAGCTTTGTGCTGAAGCTATCCGTCACGCTAGCCGCAGCTGTCCTGATCTATCTCACGGTCGACGTGCGCGAGGCCGCGTCCAGGCTGGGCCAGCTGGGCGCAAGCACGCTCGTCGTCGCTTTCCTCCTGCTCACAGCACAATCGGTCGTAGCCGCTTGGCGGTGGCACAAGCTGCTCGGCGGCGTCGGCGCGAAGACCCGCTTCCTGCGCGACCTTCAGATCTACATGTCTGCGTCCGTCGCCAATCTCGCGTTCCTGCCGCAGATCGGCAGCATGTCGGTGCGCGCGTATCTTACCGTGCGCGACGGCGTCGGCCTCGGCCCGGCCATCGGCAGCCTAGTCCTGGAACGCCTGTTTGTGCTGTTTGCAATCGGCGTCGCCTTCATCCTCGGCGCCGGGCTCGTGGCCGACAGGATCGACGGCCTGAGCATTCGGCAATTCCTGTTGATGGGCTTGGCGGGAAATCTTTTCACCTTTGTGGTCACGGGCTTCGCGCTTCGCCTGATCGGGCGCGAGCATGTCGCGCTGGGCATCGAGCGCCTCAAGCCTCTCATGCAGAATCCCGGCCGCGCCGCCGCGATCGCTGCATCGAGCCTGTTCGTTCTCTATTCGGGGTTTGCGGCCGTGGCCGTAATCGCCATCGGCCTGAATGCCGACGTGCCTTGGATGCTTCTGTTCGCCATACAGCCGGTCGTCGCGGTGCTCGCCGCGCTGCCGATCAGCATCGGCGGCTGGGGCGTGCGTGAAGGCGGGATGGTCGTCAGCCTCGGGCTCGTCGGCGTCAGCCTCGAGAACGCGCTGGCGATTTCAGTCGCGACCGCGCTCGCGGGCTGCGTGACGACATTGTTGCTCGCGGCCGCGGTTCAGGCTTTTCACAGCCTGAACCGGCTTTCGTGGCGGACCGGGGCCATCGCGCGCTCCGCCTGATCGCGGCTCAGGTCATCGCGTGATGACGATCCGTGTCTGTCCCCGGCCGTAGCGCTGCACCAACGAATAAAGCTGCGCCGCATGGCCCGGATGCAGTCGTATGCAGCCGGCGCTTGCCGGGCGTCCGAGCTGGCCCGTATTGACCGTTCCGTGGATGGCGTAGTTCCCGCGAAAGAAGATCGAATAGGGCATGGGCGCATTCCGATAGAGACTGGAATAATGCCTGAGCTTCAGCGCCTGCGGGCGGTAGACGCCGGTCGGCGTCACATGACCCCTGCGCGCGGTCGAGACCGGCCAGGAATACTGCATCGCCCCGTTGACATAGACGTTCATCCGCTGGGAGCTGAGATCGATCCTGGCCACGACCGTCGCCATGGCCGGCGTGGCCGCAACCAGCGCAAGCGCAACAACTCCAAACCACAACGCAACGCGACGCATGCTCACACCTCCCCTAATGCAACCACTGCAACTCTATCCCCGGCTTGCCTACAAATCATCAGGCAAGGCCGGTAAACCTTAAGAGCCGGGTGGAAGTCCGTGCTTACGCCACATTCATCCCGATGCTTGGCTAAAACTCGGAGCGGACGACTCACGATGCTGATGCGGAACCTGATCCTTTCTTGCGCGCTGCTGGCGGGCGCGGGGCCTTCGCATGCGCAGAACAAGCCGGCGAAGGAGCTGTTTGGCGCCGTGCGAGTTCCCGCCGATCTCCAGTCGCGGGCGATCGGCTCCTACGCGCGCGGATGCCTCGCCGGCGGCAAGATGCTGTCCGTGAACGGCGAGGCCTGGCAGGCCATGCGCCTGTCGCGCAACCGCAACTGGGGCCACCCAAACCTCGTCCGCTATCTCGAGCGCTTCGCCGTCGATGCGCGCGCCAAGGACGGTTGGCGCGGAATTCTCGTCGGCGACATGTCGCAGCCGCGCGGAGGACCGATGTTGACGGGCCATGACAGCCATCAGATCGGCCTGGACGCCGACCTCTGGCTGACCGAGATGCCCAACCGCACGCTGTCGGAGAACGAGCGCGAGGAAATCAGCGCGGTCTCGATGCTAAAAGAAAACGATCCGTTTTCCGTGAACCCTGAAGTCTGGACGCCCGGCCATGTGAGGCTGATCCGCCGCGCCGCGTCCTATCCGGAAGTCGCGCGCATCTTCGTTCATCCGGCGATCAAGAAGGCGCTGTGCGAGCAGGCGGGAGACGATCGCGCGTTCCTGCGGAAGGTGCGGCCCTGGTGGGGGCATCACTACCATTTCCATGTCCGGCTCAACTGCCCGCCCGGCATGGCCGGATGCAAGCCGCAGCCTGCGTCTGGCCCCGGCGACGGCTGCGGCAAGGATATCGATCATTGGTATGCGGAGATGCGCAAACCGCCAAAACCGCCGAAACCGCCGCGGCCGCCAATGATGATCGACCGCCTGCCGTCCGAATGCCGGATGGTGCTGGCAAGCAAGGACGATTTGAACGCGCAGCCCGCCGTCGCCAATCCGAACGCGCTGCTTTCGGCCGATGCGGGCAAAGGCATACCGGCCGCGCAGGCCTTTGCTCGCACCGAAGCCGAAGCGCCGCGACCCGGCGCAATCGGCCAGGCCGATCTGCCTTGGCTGCGGCAGCCGGCCGAGGAATTGGCGGCGGTTCCCCTGCCTGACCGGAATCCGGCGCGCTGAGGTATTTCAAGTAGACGCGGCGGCGGCATCCTGCGGTGGCGGTGGTGTGCGCGGCGCAAGCAGCCGCTGATAGAGCCAGCCGATCCCGATCAGCACGACGCCGAGGCCGAGCAGCGACAGCGCACGCAGCGCGCCTTCGAGATTGGCGAGATCGGACAAAAACACTTTCGCGACGGTCAGCACGATGACGGCCGCCGAGGCGATGCGCGCCGGGCGACTGCGGAAGAGGAGCCCCGCCGCAAGAAGCGCGACGCCGAAGATGAGCCACACGGCGGAATAGGCGTACCACTCCGTGTCGCTGGTCGGCCCGGTGAGGATTTCGCCCTGGAACAGGCGGCGCACTTCGAGCGAGACATACGCCAGCGCCAGGACAAGCGACGCCGCCGCCGCGCCGGTACTGTACCAGCTTGGCCGTGTATCACGCGCGACCCAGGCAAGGATCGCGGCGAGCACCGCGGGAAGCGCGTAGGCCAGCAGCAGCAGATTGACGAAGCGCCCGCCAACCGGATCGCCGGTCGATAACGGGTTCTCGGAGATCAGCACGCCAAACACGATGATGATCAGCGCCAGAGCCGCCAATGCCTGTGCGCCCCAATTGTGGACCCACCCGCCCGTCCGCATGCGGATGCGTTCGAGGCCGATCGCCAGCGCGAGCGCGGCCGCTGCCTGGAGGCCCACTTCGGCAAGGCCCGCCGCGCCGGCATAGATGTCGCCGCCATGCACGGCGTGACGGATTTCGAGCCCCACGAGCAGCACCGTGAACAGGATGGCCAGCGCCTCGACGATGCGGACGGCGATATCGTCGGCGCGGCGGCGCATGAGCCAGCCTGACAGCCAGAACGCGGCAGCCGGCACGCCATAGCCCCAGAGCAGCCAGTTGAAGATCGGCGTTACGCCGACATCGTCGCCGACGATGCGTGGCTCCCAGACGATCCGGGCAAGGACTGCGAGCGCGAGACCGGCGGACAGCCAACGCAAAGCGGGTAGTGGCCGCAGGGTCGACACGTAGGCCGCGCCGAGCGCCGTCAGCGACAGCGCGATCGTGAGCCAGCCCTTCTCATCGCGAAGGTCAGACCGAGGGGGAGCGCCGCGATCGCGGCCGTCGCGAACATGGCGCTGGATGCGCCAATACCGGGCCGAGCGGGCGCCCGCATCAGCCGCTCGGTCGCCCATGCATAGGCGGCCGCCAGCGCCCACGCGATGCCGGCGAACGGCACGGAGCGTTCGAACCCAGCGATGCCGTAATAGAGCGCGACGAGAATGAGGATCGGACCCGCCGTCGCCGCCAGCGCCCAGAGCATGGGCGTTAGCGGCCGCTCGTAGCGGCCCTGCGCGAGGAACCCGGACACGCCGAACAGGGCGGCGAGCGCTGCGCCGAGCGACAGATGCGGGATCACGGTCTGGGTCGCCGGCTCTAGCGGCAAGCCCGCCGTCGAAACGCCCGGCGCGACGAAGCTCGGCAGCGGCGGATCGACCGCCCAGTCCGCAATCACCAGCGACGCGAATGCGGCTGCGACCGGGACGGCGGCCGCGATGGCTTCAGCGCGCCACGCGGCCACGACGGTCGCGACGACGAGAGCGACAAAAACGAAAAGCGGCAGGCCGTCATGGGATTGCGCGACCACCAGCAGCGCTGCGGTGAACAGGAAGCCGCCGAGCGCAATCGTCGAGACGGGATCGGGTTCGCCGCCTTCCTGTTTGGGTCCGAACAGCAATCCCGGCGCGAGGAACAGGAGGGCAAGGCCGAAGCCGGCCGCGACGTGGAATGCGTGCGCCGCGATGGCGGAGACATCCGGATCGTTCAGCGCAAGCGTACCCCACATGAGGCTGAAGCCGGTCGCCGCATAGGCAAGCCACGCCCAACGCCGCACACTCGCCTGCGCATAGGCCGCGGCTGTCACGACCGCGAGATAGACATAAAGCGCCCACCAGCTCGGCTCATCCGACGCGACCAGCGCCGGCGTGACATAGGCGCCGAGGACACCGACCGCTGCGAGGGTCGGGCCATGAAGGAGCGCCGCAAGTAACGTGAGCAGTGCCACCGCCCCGAGCGCGAGGAACGCAACGGCCGGACCGATGAAGCCGTACAGCGCATAGGCGGCGTAGACGGTGGCATAGGCGACGGTCGTGCCGGCGGCAGTCAGGATGCTTGGAATATGGGCGGCCGGAATACCGGCAAGGCCCTGCCGGTCCTCACTGCGGCGCATCCATTCCCCGGCGGCAATGAGGGCCGCGGCAAGCAGGCCGCCCAACGCGACACGGACGCCCGGCCCGAGCAGGCCCTGTTCGATCGAGTAGCGCACCAGGAATATGCCGCCCAGCGCCAGCGCGAGGCCGCCGACCCAGACCGCCCAGCGTGCGCCGAGCCATTCTTCGACGCTGGGCCTCGGCGGCGATTGAACAGGGGGATGCACTTGCGCGGTGGGTGGAGGCGGCAGTTCGGCAGCGGCGGGTTTCTCGACGATCGGCGGAGACTCAAGCTCCTGACGCATGGGAGGCGCCGGCGGCGCGGCCATGGCGACGGGCGGGGTCGTCTGCCCCGCGGCGCGCATCTCGAGAAACGCGAGGCGCTTCTCCAGCCCCTGGAGTTTCGTGCGCTGGTTCATGGCGATTACGAAGCCGGCGATCGCCGCGAACGGCGTCGCGATCACCAGCACGACCAGAAGCGCAATGTACGATTCCATGCCCCACCCCCACCACACGCGGAGAATCCGCCCACAAGCGGTGCCTGGGCACAAGCGAGATCAGGGCGTGATCCAGATGATTATTTGCTTTTCTGGAGCGTGTTTAACGAGGGAAGTGAACACCTTTCAGCGTCATGCCCGGCCTTCGTGCCGGACATCCACGGCTTTCCTGCCAATGTTGCGCCGAAGCCGTCGATGGCCGGGACAAGCGCGGCCATGACGATCAATTGAGATCCGACCGAACTTAGCGAACTACTAAAGCACCTTGTCGATTGTGATTGGCAGGTCGCGCACGCGTTTCCCGGTCGCGTGCCAGACCGCATTGGAGATCGCCGCGGCCGTGCCTACGATGCCGATCTCGCCAAGGCCCTTCACGCCGATCGGGCTGACCTTGTCGTCCTCCTCCGGCACAAAGATCACGTCGATGTCCTCAATGTCGGCATGGGCGGGAATGTGATACTCGCCGAGATTGCGGTTCATGAAGCGGCCCAGACGATGATCCGTCAACGTCTCTTCGGTCAGCGCCTGGCCGTGCGCAAAAACGACGCCGCCCATGATCTGGCTGCGCGCCGTCTTGGGATTCAGGATTTTACCTGCCGCTACCGCGATCACGATACGCGGCACACGGATCACGCCGAGCTCCTCGTCGACTCGCGCTTCGGCGAAAATGGCCGAATGCGTGTGCGGCGAGTGCGTCTGGTGCGCGCTGCCGGGTTTCGCCGTCGCTTCCTGCTCTATCCGGCCCACGCCGCCGAAATGCATCACCTCGGGCAGTTTCATGCTGCGCGAAGGATCGGAAACTTGGCGCACCATGTCGTCGGCGATCACGAGATCGCTGTCGTCGACTTTCGCAAGAGACGAGTCCTTGATGCCCCGCACCAGCTTCCCGAGATGCCTGCGTACCGCCTCGCAGGCCAGATGTACCGCCGAGCCGTTTGAGGCCGCCGCCCATGAGCCGCCCTCGACCGGCGATGTCGGAAGCGAGCTGTCGCCGAGCTTCACCGACACGCGGTCGATCGGCAGGCCGAGCATGTCGGCGCCGATCTGTGCAAGGATCGTATAGGTGCCGGTGCCGATATCGGCGGTGGCGGTGGCGACTTCGAGCCTTCCGTCGGGGGTCAGCGTTGCACGCGCGCTCGCCTTCATCATCTGGGCTTCCCAGACGCCGGTCGCCAAGCCCCAGCCGATCAGCTCGCGTCCCTCGCGCATGGATCGCGGCTCGTGCTTTCGCTTTGCCCAGCCGAAACGCTCTGCGCCCTGCTCCAAGCAGGCGCGCAATTCCTTGCTGGTGAAGTCCTTGTCCTGGTTTTCGTCCCGTTCCGCGTAGTTCAGCAGCCTGAGCGAGAGCGGATCGACGCCAGCCTGTTCCGCCAGCTCATCCATTGCAGCTTCGAGCGCATAGACGCCGAGCGTCGCACCGGGAGCGCGCATGTCACCGGGCGTCGCGGTATCGAGTTGCGCAAGCCGGTATTGGAATGCGGCGTTGTCGCAGTGGTAGAGCATCCCCGACCAGCTCACGACATTCTCCTGATAGTCTTCGTAATGCGACGTCCCGGCGACGGCCGTGTGCTTGACCGCATTCAGTCTGCCGTATTTCCCGGCGCCGAGCGAAACCGTTTGCACCGTGGACGGACGATAGACGTGGGTGAACATCTGGTCGCGCGTGAGGGTAACGCGGACGGAGCGCTCAAGATCGAGCGCCGCCATCACCGCGAGGAAGAGTTGATATTGTGGCCTGAGGCCCGACCCGAACGCACCGCCGACGAATGGCGACAGCACGCGCACCTTGTTCACCGAGAGGCCAAACACCGCCGCCACATAATTTTGGCTGTTCTGCACGCCTTGTATTTTGTCGTAAATCGTCAACGCGCCGTCCTCGCCATAGACGACGGTCGAAGCATGCAGCTCCATGGGGTTGTGGTGCTCGATCGCGACCACATAGTCGCTCTCGACCCTGACGCTCGATGCAGCCAGCGCGGCATCGGCGTCGCCGCGCGCCGACGCCTCCTCGTTGCCGAGCCGGGCCACTTTCGGCTTGTACTTGTTGTTTCTGGCAACCTCGATATCCGTAAGCGGCGTTTCCGCCTCGTAGTCCGCTTTCACCAGCGACGCCGCGTAGGTCGCAATCTCGAATGTCTCGGCCACGACGAGCGCGATCGGCTGCCCTCCGAAGAAGATCCGGTCATCGTATAGTGGCCGGAACGGCGATCCGGGCGGCGCGACTTCATCCCGGTATTTGTAGGTAAACCATGCCGTACGCGGACGATTTGCATGCGTAAAAAATCCTGATGACCCCCAGCACGGTGCCAGCGGCCTCGATATCGATGGAAGCGATGCGCCCCTTCGAGATCGTGCTGGGAACTGCCACCCCATATAGGAGATCGGGCGCATCGAATTCAGCCGCGTATTTTGCCGCGCCGGTCACCTTGGCCGACCCATCGATGCGGTCGCGCGGCTGCCCAACATGCGTTTCGCGGACTGACATGGCCTACCTGATGCGTTTGTCGGACTGGGACTGGGGCATGCCGGCGGCGGCCTGGGTCAGCGCCCGGACGATCGCGCGGCGTGCGAGGTCGATCTTGAACTGGTTGTGCTCGAAGCCTTTAGCGCCGGCCAGAATGCGGTCTGCGGCCTTGGCGAAGATCGGCCGTTCTGCGGTCGCGCCGACAAGCGCCGCCTCGGCCTCCGGAACCCGCCATGGCTTGTGCGCGACACCTCCCAGCGCCAGGCGGGCCTCCGCGATCCGGTCGCCGTCCAGCTTCAGCGCGGCCGCGACCGAAACCAGCGCGAAGGCATAGGACAGCCGGTCACGGAGCTTCAGGTAGGTGTAATTGTCCGAATACCCCTCGGCCGGCAACTCGACCGCGACGATGATTTCATCATCGGCCAGAGTGGTGTCGATATGCGGCATATCGCCCGGCAGGCGATGAAACTCCGCAAACGGAATGATGCGGTCGCCCTTCGTGCCTGTAACGTGGACCTTTGCCTCGAGCGCCGCGAGCGCCACGCACATGTCGGACGGATGCGTCGCGATGCAGCTATCACTATGGCCGAGAATCGCATGGATGCGGTTGACGCCGCCGATTGCGGGACAGCCCGAGCCCGGCTCGCGCTTGTTGCAGGGCGTGCCGACGTCGTAAAAATAGTAGCAGCGCGTGCGCTGAAGCAAATTGCCGCCTGTAGAAGCGGCGTTGCGCAGCTGCTGTGTCGCGCCGGCCATGATCGCGCTGGCGAGGATCGGATAGCGCTGCTCGATGCGCGCATCCCAGGCTACATCGGCATTGCTGACCAGCGCACCGATGCGCAGACCGCCCGCGTCGGGTTCCTCGATTGCCGCCAGTGGCAAACGGGTGATGTCGATCAGCTTCCGCGGCTGTTCTACATCGTACTTCATCAGGTCGACGAGGTTCGTCCCGCCGGCGATGAATTTCGCGGCGGGATTGGCGGCGCGCTCGCGCACCGCCTCGGCGACGTCGTTGGCGCGGACGTAAGAGAAGGGCGTCATCGGCCGGCTCCCCCGTGCATCACCTCTTCAATCGCATCGGCGATGTTGGTGTAGGCGCCGCAACGGCAAAGATTGCCGCTCATCAGTTCACGGATGTCTTCCCGGGTCTTCGCCCTGCCCTCTTTGATCAGCGCGACTGCCGAACAGATTTGCCCCGGCGTGCAATAACCGCACTGGAACGCGTCATGCGCGATGAAAGCCGCCTGCATCGGGTGCAAGTCGCCCTCGCTCCCGAGTCCTTCGATCGTGGCAATTTCCGCCCCGTCGCGCATCACCGCCAGCGCGAGGCAGGAATTGATCCGTTTGCCGTCGATCAGAACGGTGCAGGCGCCGCACTGGCCGTGGTCGCTGCCCTTCTTCGTGCCGGTAAGCCTGAGAGTTTCTCGCAAGAGGTCGAGCAGACTCGTCCAGGGCGCTACGTGAAGTGAGTAAGACTGGCCATTGATTTTCAGCGAAATCGGCACGGTCTGGGCAAGCGGCTCAGGCCTGTGCCCGGCGCGCGGCTTGTCGGCGACAATTGTCATGGCACACCCCTGGAGTCCGGCGCGTTTGGCATGGCGCGCCGAACCCTAGAACGTCTCCAGACAGCTGCTGTTCCTTGACCGAGCCCGACGGCTGGGTTGTCACCCAGCGGCGACGCCCGTACCGATCGGGCAGCTCACGCCGGTTCCGCCCATGCCGCAATAACCCCGCGGATTCTGGGCGAGATATTGCTGGTGGCAATCCTCGGCGAAATAGAATAGCGGCGCGTCGACGATTTCCGTGGTGATGCCGCCATAGCCGCGCGCGGCCAGCGCCTTCGAATAGGCGTCGCGCGACGCCTCGGCCGCTTTTCGCTGCTCGTCGTTGAACGGGTAAATGCCGGAGCGGTATTGCGTGCCAGCATCGTTGCCCTGCCGCATCCCTTGCGTCGGGTCGTGGTTCTCCCAAAACAGCTTGAGGAGTTCATCGTAGCTCATGATTTTCGGATCGTAGACCACGAGCACAACCTCATTGTGCCCCGTGCGGCCTGAGCAGACCTCGTCATAGGTCGCATTGGGCGTGAAGCCGCCGGCATAGCCGACCGCAGTCGTGTAGACGCCGGGTACAGTCCAGAATTTTCGCTCCGGTCCCCAGAAGCATCCCAGGCCCAATAGCGCCTTTTCGAATCCTTCCGGATAGGGGCCCTTGAGCGGCGTGCCGAGGACGTGGTGACGGGAAGCGGTGGAGATGGGCTGGGCGCGGCCCTTGATGGCCTCCGCCTCGGTCGGCATCGCGGCCGATTTCCGTAAACTGAACATGAATGACCTCCAGATCACGATGACTTCGGGTAGCCCGAAGTCATGAACGTGATCGGATCAATAATTGAGCATGATGTCACCCGAAAACCGCTCCACACTTTTCGGCATCATGCTCGGTTGAGGCCATGGGGCCTCAGTTCGTAAAGACCTCGATGCGCTCGCGCTTTCGGCCGATCCAGAAGACGAAAATGCCGAGCAGGCCGAGCACCACCCATGTCGGCGTCGCGAGGATCGAGGTGATGACGGGATTCCACAGCATGGGATGGACGTCACGTTCGATCATCACTTTCGTATTCTGAAGCGATTGCGGGTTGAATGTCCGCCATTGCTCGCCGAGTTCCGTCACGACGAATTCGCCGCCGCCGGCCATACTTTTTGTGCCGTCGACGACAAGGGCGACTGTCGCCGCGAGAACCAGCCAGAGACCGAGAATGCGCAAAAGGACCATGGACGCCGACATAGCAGAGCATGGCGCTTTCGAACAGGTGGGAGCACGCCCGCGTCGCCGCAAGATCGCGTGGTCTTGAATAGACGTGGCCCTCCGTTATAAGGCGCTGACCCTGCGCCCGGCTGGCGCATGAGGACGGAGAGGTGGCCGAGTGGTCGAAGGCGCACAGGTCCGCCTCCGGCGGGCCGTCCTTGAGCAAAAATGCGTGCGCCCTTCGACCGGGCGTAACGAATGACGGAGAGGTGGCCGAGTGGTCGAAGGCGCACAGGTCCGCCTCCGGCGGGCCGTCCTTGAGTAAAATGCGTGCGCCCTTCGACCGGGCGTAACGAATGACGGAGAGGTGGCCGAGTGGTCGAAGGCGCACGCCTGGAAAGTGTGTAGGCGGGTAACCGTCTCGAGGGTTCGAATCCCTCCCTCTCCGCCAGCTCACTTAGTCTATTGATATAGAACAATATTTTGGTGCGCATGACATGGCGCGCAACCCCGCGAAAGTCTTAGGAGTTCGCCTCCGCGACAATTCTCTTAAGTGGTGTTTGCCGATAGATTCTGCCGGGTTCTCTGCGCCGTTTCGGGCTCGTTTCTCTGGACCCAAGCATCGGACTACGGTTTCGGAAACGAACCCTCCTCAACAACATTCCCGCGTGGGCGGGGGG
>JBKJVQ010000261.1:0-15119 GCA_046717125.1 Methyloligellaceae bacterium | reverse complement strand
GAGCTGGACCGATCCGTATTTCTCGCTTGCCAGCCGTGCATAGGAGAACTGCACGGCGAGGCCATTATTGCTGCTCTCGGCGAACTGGTTCGAGCCAAACGGATTGTCCGAAAGATTCTGGATGCGGAACACATAGCCCGCTGTCCAGCCGGGAGAGATTTTGGCGTTGCCGGACAGGCGGAAATTCGTCGCCTGGGTCGGACCAAGGCCCCAGAGATAGACGTTGTCTTCGAGGCCGTCGTCCCACGCGGTGATCTGCTGCGCGACATAGCCGGACAGCGTCACCGACACCATCCGGTTTACCTTGCGCACCGTCGTGGCTTCAAGCTCCGCGACGCGTTCCTCCAAATCGGCACAGCAATCGCCGGCAAAATTCGCCGCGCCGGCGCGCGTTGCCGGCGCAATCGCGCAAGCGAAGAAGGCGAGACCCAACGCAAATACAAATCGGTTCATGCCCCGTCCCCGGTCGCTGCGCGATTCAGCGCAGAAGTTGGATGAGACGGTATTCATGGCCTCAGGAAAGCGAAAGTGCTTAGCGGCATCGGCCGGCAATTGGGAGCGCGATGTGTCGCGGTTACCTCTATCCGCCTGAAATTGAGGCAGAAGGCTTGATTCATGCGCGAGCGCAGTGATCCAAGAGGCGATTCAAAGCAACCCCAGAATTTTCGCCCTGCGACTTAACGCCGAAACCGGCGTCCACTTTTCGGCGGTCGCTATCTAGCGCCGTGCGATGGCGTAATCGCGCATGACATCCGCTTCCATGCGCACCTCGTCGAGCCGATGCTTGAGCGCGTCGCCGATCGAGATGACGCCAACGAGCTTGCCCGCATCCATCACAGGCAGATGCCGGCAGCGTCGCTGAGTCATGACTTTCATCACCTGGAGCACCGAGTCGCCGAGCGCGCAGGTGACGACGTCTTTCGTCATCAGCTCGCTGACGCTCATGCGATGGAGATCGCCGCCATGGCCGGCGAGGCCGTAGGCGATATCGCGTTCCGACAGGATACCGTCGAGCGCGTCCTTGCCGTTCGATACGATCAGCGCGCCGATTTTGAGATCCTTCATCCGCTGCGCTGCATGGGCGACCGCCGCGTCCGAACGGATCGTGACGACCTCGCTCCCCTTCGCCTTGAGAATATCGGCAACATTCATTCCCGCACCTCCGTATTCACCGCCCGTTCAGGCGAGTCGCCTCATGTTGTCCCCGTTCGATGCGACGCGCCATCTTTTCGCAGCAGAGCCGCCGCGAGGCTCGTTTCGCGTCTGGGGCATGACGTCGCGGAACTCCGTAACTCCTTCTTAGTCAAGGAATCTTGCGGGATGACATGAAATCGATATCGTTTTAGAAACATTCAAAATCCAAAATAAGACGTCGGGAGGCGGCGAATGGATTACGAGAGCATCTTCGAAGACAGGATCGGCGGCCTCAAGCGCGAGGGCCGGTACCGCGTCTTCGCCGATCTCGAACGGCAGGCGGGACAGTTCCCGCGCGCCACGCACCATCGCCCCCAGGGTGCCCACGACGTCACGGTCTGGTGCTCCAACGACTACCTCGGCATGGGCCAGCATCCCAAAGTCCTCGCCGCCATGCACGAGGCGATCGAGCGCTGCGGCGCAGGTGCGGGCGGCACGCGCAACATTTCCGGCACAAACCATTACCACGTGCTTCTCGAGCAGGAACTCGCCGACCTGCACGGCAAGGAAGCCGCGCTCCTTTTCACGTCAGCCTATGTCGCCAACGACGCCACACTCTCGACGCTGCAGCAGCTCATCCAGGGCGCGGTGATCTTCTCCGACGAGAAGAACCATGCCTCGATGATCGCGGGCATCCGCAACGGGCGCGGCGATAAGGTGATCTGGCGGCATAACGACATCGCCGATCTCGAAGCCAGGCTGAAGTAATATCCCAAGGGCACGCCCAAGATCATCGCCTTCGAGTCGGTCTATTCGATGGACGGCCACATCGCGCCGATCCACGCCATCTGCGATCTCGCCGAAAAGTACGGCGCGCTGACCTATATCGACGAAGTGCATGCGGTCGGCCTGTACGGCGCGCGGGGCGGCGGCATCGCCGAGCGCGACGGCGCGATGCAGCGCATCGACGTCGTCAACGGCACCCTGGCCAAGGGTTTCGGCGTGATGGGAGGCTATATCGCCGCGTCCCGCGCGTGCTGCGATGCGATCCGCTCGTTCGCCGCGGGGTTCATCTTTACGACGTCGCTGGCGCCCGCCATCGCTGCCGGCGCGCTCGCATCCGTTCGGCATTTGAAGCAAAGCAACGCCGAGCGCGAGCGGCATCAGGAGCGCGCGGCGCGGCTCAACCGCATGCTCGACAAAGCCCGCGTGCCCGTGATGAAGAATCCGAGCCATATCGTGCCGGTGTTGGTTGGCGATCCCGTTCACTGCAAGGCGGTGACCGACGCGCTCATGTCGCATTACGGGGTCTACGTGCAGCCGATCAATTACCCGACGGTTCCGCGCGGCACCGAGCGCATGCGCTTCACGCCCGGTCCGCTGCATACCGACGCGCAGATGGACCATCTCGTCGATGCGCTGTCGGAGCTGTGGGAGCGGTGCCCCGTCGCCCATGGCCAGTATGTTCGGCTGGCCGCGGAGTAGCGCCGGCAGCCGTCTTCAAAGCGACCGCGGTATCACGCAGAGGCGACCACAACGCTCGTCTGCAGCTGTGCGCGGCTCGGCATCTGGCGGATCTTGCTGAATCCGGCGGCGCTCAGGAGAGCCGTGATCTCGGCGAGGTTGCGCGGCTGGCCCCTGCCCTTCGCCAGGAGGTAGAAGCCGAAATAGGCATCCCCCATCGCCTCGAATCCCCGCGTTCCGGCAAGGTGCTCGGCGATCAACAAGACGCCTTCCGGCGGCAAGGCGCGCTTCACCTTACGCAGCAGAGCCGCGGCGCGGACGTCATCCTGATCGTGCAGGACGCGGACAAGCGAAACGATATCGGCGCCCTGCGGCAGGTCGTTGATGATGAAATCCCCGCTGACCGTGCTCGCGCGGGAGGCAATCCCGCCTAACGCAAACCTTCGCTTGGCGCGCTCCGCGACCGGCGGAAGGTCGAACAGCAAGAGTTTCAGCTTCGGCGCGCGGCGGGACACTGCCTCGAGGAATGCGCCTTCCCCACCGCCCACGTCCAGAATGGTTTTGTGCTGGCTGAAATCGTAGGCGTCGATGATCTCGCCCGCGATCAGCGACTGCGAAGACGTCATCAGCCTGCTGTAGCCGGCGACATCGAGGTTTGCCACGGCGCGCTCGCCATCGGCCGCGTAGGGCCAATAGCGCGCAAGGCCGTCGCGGGGTCTGACGCCTCTCAGCAGCGCTACGGGATCGGCGAGGTCTGTGTAGAGCAGCGCATTGTGCTCGACCATCGCTGCAATTCCAGGCTGCGCGCGGATGGCTGCACCTCGATCGCCGAGACCGTAGCGATCCCCCGAACGCAGTTCAGCGAGCCGCAACGCCGCGGCCGCGCGCAGCAACCGCTCCGCGCCTTCGCGCGGCAGATTTAGCATACGGCCAATTTCGTCCGCACTTTTCGGTCCTTCCGCCAGCCGGTCCAACAGATGCAAGCGGATGCAGGCGAGAAGAATCTGCGAATAGACGAATCCGGCGGAGAGATCGAAGATCCCTCGCGCGCGCGATCTGGCGATGGACCTCGCAAACGGGAACGACATGGCAACGCGCTGAAAGCGCCGGCTCGCGACCAGCCGGTTGCGAAAGTCGGACCAGCGGTCGCGCAACGAGAGGCCCCGGCTGTGCGGCGCGACACGCCCGGATTTCCCGGCGTCAGCTCCAGCAGCGCCTGCGACGCTTCCGGGAGGGCGAGGCGACACCGTGTCGTCCATCAAAACTCGCAATCTTGCATCAGGACCCAGCATTTATCGCACGCCATGGGCTCAGCCGTCACGCAACAGCAGCATGCGACGACCGAACCCGCATCAGGGCGTTGCTCCGATAGAGCTCCGGTCGTCTTGGCCGCCGAGCGCCGCGAATATCGCTGGCAGTTCGCGTTCCGCTGCCGAACAGGGCGCCCGCGATGCGCGTTACCCTCTGATCCCGTGCTCAGACTACGCCTGACATTCCATATTTTTTGAGGCTCGAATGCTCCGACGCCGTCCCATGTGCAATGCCTTTTGTCTGGTTCTCGCTAGTTTGTTTGCGCTCCAAATCTCGACCGTCCGGGCGCAGACGATGCTGGAAATATTCGGCGAGCGGGATGCGGCGTTCGTGGTCGTGGACGAGAAGGGCGCGGAGGTCGCGGTCATCAACGGCAGCATGGCCGAACAGACGTTCCCGCCCTACTCGACGTTCAAAATCTGGAACAGTCTGATTGCGCTTGAGACAGCCGCGATGAAGGACACGCACGAGCGGCTTGATTACGACGCCACGAAATATCCGCTTCCCTACATGGGGTATCCGGACATTCCCGCCTGGAAACAGCCGCACGATATGGCGTCCGCTTTCAAGGCTTCGGCCGTCTGGTATTACCGTGAGATCGCCGGCCGCATCGGGCCGGAGCGCATGCAGGAATGGCTTGACCGGATCGCTTTCGGCAATCGCGACATTTCAGGCGGCGTTAAGGACGCCAAGCTCGACGATTTCTGGAATGGATCGTCACTGCGGATTACGGCCTTCCAGCAAGCCGACCTGCTGGCCAGGCTGTTTCGCGGCGAGCTGCCAATCAAGAAGGAGCACATCGACATGCTCCGCGAGATGGCGGTGATCGAGCGCTGCGGCGACCGCATCCTGTCAGGCAAGACCGGGGCGGGAACGTTCGCGGACGGGTGGGCGGGCTGGCTCGTCGGCTGGGTGGAACAGGCCGGTCAGCGGCGCATCTTCGCGCTTATCATGCGCGAGGACAGTTTCGAAAAGCTCGGCAAGGCGCGGCTCGATCTCACCAAACGGGCGCTGGCTGCACTCGGCATCTGGCAAGACTGCAGGCCTGAATAACAAGACGGCGGCGCACCGCGCGCCGCCGTCTTCAATGCACCATGCGGTCGCCCAGCTACCACTGCCAGGGATAGACCGGCTCCTGATAGGCGCGGCGCGCGGGCCTGCGCTGATAACGACGCTCCTCGTAATTCATACGGCCACCGAAGAAGCCGCCCTGGTCCGCATAGTAGCGGGGACGCGCACGACGCACCGCGCGCCGGCGCGGCTTGCGCACGGGACGCGATTCCTCGGTTTCTTCCACGTTCAGCGCGACGTCGCCGTTTTTCGACTTGGCCACGACCTTGTTGCGCTTCGTCAGAGCTACGAAATCGGTGCCCTTCGGAGTCGTCTCGTTGCTGATCCCGTTGTCGTCGACGAGAACTGACGAACCCGGCTGCATCAGCGCGGCAATTTTCTGCCGCACCTCATCCGACATCTGGATGCGGTCGAGCGCCTCGGATGCAACAGATCCGTCCTCCGGTGTGATCGCGACCCATTCCACCTTCCCGTGCTCCGGCTTGTAAAGCGCGGACAGGAAAAGATGCGTTCCGAGCGGCGCATCGCCCCCCTTGATGTCGACGGGCGCGTCGTAGATCGGCTTCATGTCCTGACGCACATACAAATGGCCGTTGGAGGGAACGCCCCGTTCGGCGGCCTGATACATGCGCGCGACGAACTCGTCATCGAATTCGCCGTCTTCGGTCATGCCCTTCTGCACCTGGAAGACCTTGATGCCTTTTACGGTCTCCGCGCCCATCACGCCGTCAGGCGCGTTTTCGATATAGCCCATGTCGTACAGCATACGCTGCGCGTCGCGGAGCTTCTCGCGGCCCGTGCGATGCGTGATCAGGATGCGGAGCGGACCGGTGGACGCGGGTTCGGCCTTCGCGGTCATCTCCGGCGCGGCCTGCCCCGCCTCACCGGTTGGCGCGATGGCGCCGGCTTCGGCTTCAGGCATGCCGGCTTCGGCGTCGGGCGCGGGCTCGGGAGCGCCGACGGCGCCCGCAACGATCTGGATTTCTTTCTGTTCGGCCGCCTGCTCCTCCGGCTTGTCGGCAGCGGACACCTTCGGGGCCTCGGACGGCTGGAACAGCGTCGCGTGCTCAATTTTCACGGGATTCGGTGCGCTGCCATAGGTGACGACGATGTGCTGGCCCATATGGGTCATGCCCCACAGCTTCTTCGCGAAGGCATGCGTCAGCCGAATGCAGCCATGGCTGGCCGGATAGCCCGGCAGAACGCCGGCGTGGAGTGCGACGCCCGACCAGGTGAGGCGCTGCATGTAAGGCATCGACGCGCCGCCATAAAGGTTGGAGCGGTGCCACTTGTTCTTCTGCAGAACGGAAAACACGCCGCCGGGTGTCGAATACCCGCGCCGGCCACTCGACACGCGCGACGAATCGATCAGCCTGTCGCCGCGATAGAGCTGAATGCTCTGGTTCTGGAGGGAAACGATGATCGTCATGGCGCCCGACTGCGCTGACGGATCGATCACCTCCTCTACAACCGGTTCGACCGGTTTTTCCTTCTTGCGGGCATGCGCCGGATTAGGCACGCCCGAGAGCATGAGTGTCGCCAGACCGAGCGCAGCGCCCGACCGCAAGACTGCGCCTGTCCCGCACCAGGACGTGCGGCCGCTATGTGAAAAATGTTTCATGGCTGATGCGTAGTCCCCCGGTTCGGCATTTTTCGGGCGCGAATCCCCATTCGCGCCCGATTCCCCTCTGTGCATTGAGCCCTTTGTCGCACCCGCCGGTCAAGAACATAAGGCGCGCGTCATGCTACGGCCCAATCCAGAATCGAGGCTAGCGGCCGATCGATAAGAATTCGTGACAGAAAGAATAACAGCATCGTGACGAATCGACATCGGTGCGAGCAGCGGTCATCGCTTCTCGAGCAGCAGCTTACCCTGCTTCTGTATCAAGGCTTTGGCCTTGTTCGCCAGACGTGACAGCAGCCAAGGCAGTTGCACCTCCAGCCGGACCTGCTCTTCTCCCACGTCGATCGCGCCGGTCGTCGTCTGGCCGAGGACGCGCACGTTGAAATCGAGCCGGTTGTCGGTCCAGTTCTCGTCGAGAACCATCATTTTTCCCGCAAAATGCGAGCGGACCTGCCCGAGCCCGGTCTTGAGGCGGCGCAGGGCCTCTTCCTTGCCATGACGGTGCGGGATCAGGACGACGAGCGGTTCGGACATGCGGTTTCCTCCAGCCGTCAAAGATATGTGATGCGCGCGACCCTGTCCGCCAAGATGCTTTGAATCGTTTCGCTTTCCGCCTACCCGTGCCGCAAAGCGGTCATTAGGATGCGCACGGATCGGATCGGGGGACTTCGGGGGAATGCATCTCAAGACGCTACTGGCGCTCGGACTTGCGGTTGCGTGCGCCGCGCTCGCGCCAGCGTCCGCGCACGCCGCGCCGGGCGAAATCATCCGTATCGAGCCTCTGACCGGCGGAGGCCCTGGCAATTCGAATGCGTTCCGCATCCTCTATCGCTCGACGGGTCTGAACGGCGCGCCAATCGAAGTGTCCGGCGCGATCTGGTTTCCGGACGAGCCGCCGCCGGAAGGCGGATGGCCCGTGGTTGCATGGGCACATCCGACTTCCGGGGTCGTGGAGAAATGCGCGCCGTCTTTGATGCCGGACGTCGCCGGCATGACATGGGGCCTGCCTGAGATGCTGTTGCGGGGCTACGTCGTCGTCGCGACCGACTATCCCGGCCTCGGCACGCCCGGCTATCACCCGTACCTGATCGGCGTCAGCGAAGGCCGCGCCGTACTCGATTCCGTCAGGGCCGCACGCAACATCCCCGAGACCGGCGCGCAGAAGCGGTTCGCGGTGTGGGGGCATAGTCAGGGCGGACATGCCGCGCTCTATACGGGTCAACTCGCGAAGTCGTATGCGCCCGAGCTCGAACTTGTTGGAGTCGCGGCGGCCGCGCCCGCTACGGAACTTGCCGCGCTGTTCGAGGCGGACAAGGGGACCGAAACCGGCGACATGCTTTCAGCAATGGCGCTGTGGTCGTGGAGCCATGTGTTCAACCACAAGCTCGATGGGATCGTCGCGCCGGCCGCCATGCCGGCCTTTGAGCAGACTGCCACCGACTGTCTCGAAACGATCGATGAGGCAGCCGCCCTCGAGAAGGCAGCCGAGCCGCTAAAAGAGATTTTCCTCACCGCCGATCCGACCAAGGTCGAGCCGTGGCGCGCTATCATGCAGCGCAACCAACCCGGCGGCGCGCCGCCCGGAGCGCCGGTCTATATCGCGCAAGGCACGGCCGACACGACAGTGCATCCGGATATCACCAAACAGTTCGCGCGCTCCCTCTGCCGCCACGGGCATCCGGTCTCTCTCGCTCTGTTCAACGGCGTGACGCACACCTTCATCGCCCGCGATGCCGCAAGCAACGCGGTCGACTGGATCGCGGCGCGGTTCGAGGGCGACCAAGCCCCAAGCGATTGCGCAAGGTAGTTCCGTCACCAAAAAGCCACGGGGCAAGGAATAATGCGCGGCGACCGGGGCGTGCTGCGCGCCTCCGCCAAAGCCTAGACCGCAGAGGGCCCTGGGGGGCATCGGAGCGGGGATTTGATGTTGCGTATTCTGACGACGGCCCCGGCCCTCCGGCCGGCTTCCGTCGCGCTCGCGCTGTTTGCCATTCTTGCCGGAACGATCGTTCAACCAACGCCCACCCAGGCGCAGGGTGCGTTCGCAACGCCCGACGGGCTGCTTGAATGGGTGTACGCCTATCGCAAGCGCCCCCAGCCAGCCGCCATCGGCCAGGCCGTCCGCGCCATGCGCGTGCACGGGCTCCTGTCCGATCCGGACAAGGGCGCATTCTTCACGGGCTTCCTCGCCGGCGTGCTCGCCAAGCATCCTGAGCGCGCATCGAAGCTTGTTGGCCAATGGTTTCCCATGCCGCCCAAGGAACAGGGCGTAATCGTCAAGGCGATCGCCCATTCGGGAATGCCGGATTGGCAATCGCTGCTGATGCGTTTTGCTCCAAAAATGCCCGAGCGTGCAATTCTCATCGACGAGTTCACTTCGGGGCAAAAACTTCCCGTGCTGGAAGCGCCGATCGAATCGGACGGGACCGAGAACCTCTACATCCTCTGGGGCCTCTATGTTGCGACCGGGGACATGCGCCCGGTCGAACACATCATCCCGGCGCTGCGCTGGTCGGTCGATGAGAACACCAGCCTCAGCTTCAAGGACGTGCTGGCGGCCGTCGGCCTCGCCGAGGATCGCAGCGACATCCTGAAGATCACGGTCGGCTCGACGGCGAAATGGACTCTTGTCTCCTACGCCGAGCGGAACCGTGACCTCGTCGAACTCTATCGGATGCACATGGAAACGCAGGACAGCGATGTCGCCGAGCCGTTGCGCCATGTGATTGAAGCCGCCGAACGGTTCGAAGCCGAACGCATCCGCAAGGAGCAGATGGCCATCATCGAGGAAGCGACCCGCCGCAACTATGCGCAGGGGAGCAAGCTTTCGCGCGCGGCCTCCGCCGGCCAAGTGGGCATCGCGACGGCTTGCGTCGCGGCGACGGCATCGGGGCTACCGGAGATCGCGGTTCCCTGCGTTATCGGCGGCGCGATCTATACCGGCGCTGTGAAGCTCCTCAGCGATTGATCCGAGTACCCGGTATTTGACTGGCTGATCGTCTCCCGCGTGAAGCAATCTCAAAACCTTCACAATTCGGCATCATGCACCAGATCACGATGACTTCGGATCGAACTGATCCGAAGCCATGAACGTGACCGGATTCAAAGTTGAGCATGATGCCATCCGAAAACCGCTTCACACTTTTCGGCATCATGCTCTAGGCTTTGCTTCCATGAGCAAAGCATTCACACGGGAATACGACGAAAGCTCCGGCGTGGTGGAGTTGCCGGATCGTTTCGTTTCGCCCCATCCCAATCTGGTCACGCCCAAAGGGTTGACCGATATTGACGAGGCGATCGAGCGGCTGAGCCGCGAACACGCGCAAGCCCTCGCCGCCGAGGACAAGGAAGCGATCGCCCGGACCTCGCGCGATCTGCGCTATTGGACCGCTCGACGCAACAACGCGCAGGTCGTGCCTGCGCCTGCCGATGCTGCGCAGGCCCGGTTCGGGTCCACCGTGACGATCGTGCGGGATGACGGAAGACGGGAAATCTGGCGGATCGTCGGCGAGGACGAAGCCGACCCGGCGCAGGGCACCTTGCCCTATGTCGCGCCGGTCGCCCGCGCACTGATCGGGCGGAGCGTCGGCGACGTCGTCCGGGCCGGCAATTCAGACGCCGAGATCATCGACATCGTCTGACGGGCGTTCCACATCATCTTTTCCGAAGCGGTGCCACCCGGATCAAGCCCGGGGCAGGCTTTTCGGAATGATGCGCGTCACCGCCGGATCATCATGCCGATCAGCACGCCGAGGCCGACAGCGACAACCAGCGACGCAGTGAGATTGCCGCGCATCAGGTCTTCCGCGTCGTCCGCTACGCCTGAGGCGGCGTGGCCGGCGCGGCTCAGCTTCTTGCGGCTGGACTTGCCGAGACTGGTCCCGAGATCGCTCAGATAGTCGATCGCGGAATCGATCTGGCTGTAAACGTCGTCGCCGCGACCGGACGCATAACGGCGCGCGCGGCGCTCAATGTCTCTCAGGCTCATTATTCGAAACTCCTGTTGCATCCGGATGCGGCCCGAACAACGGCCGAGCGGCTCCTGACGTTCCACGCCGGGCGGAAGTTGCGCCCGCCCGGCGTGGCATAATGATATGTGCGCGACGGACTAATCGCGCCGGCGCATCGGCACGAAAGCCGTCAGCGTGGGATAAACTGCCCCGGCCCTTCCTCCGAACCATGAGGCGATGCCGCCCAGCAGGAGCGCGATAAACGCAACTATCGCTCCGGTCGAAACGGCGGTGGTTGCGCCTTCAGCGACATCCGTGGCTTGCGCGCGATATTTCTGCTCGTATTGATCTACGCGCTTCCGGGCTTCTTCGGGAGAGATGCCCTGGGCCTGGGCGATTGCATCGGCGGCCTTGGTCCGCGCCGCCTCCGCTTCCGCTTCGTTGCCGGTCACGAGCGCCTGCATGGCGGCTACGGCCGCATCCTGCGCAGCCTGCGTGTCGCCTCCCGCGGCTTCCCGGATCTCAGCTTCGATCGCCGCGAACGGATTGACGCCGCTTTGCGCCTGAGCACCCGCAGCTTGCGTCGCCGCGCCACCGGCCGCGCCCACCGTACCCATGACGGTCGAGTAAAGACCTCCGGCGACAGCACCCAGCGTCGAGGTCAGAAGGTAGAAGATCACGAGCGTGGTCGTCGCCCAGGCGGCTACGCCATGCCAACCGGCGGTCGACTCCTTGGGGCGGCCGCACAGGCGGCCTGCGGCATAGCCGCCAACCAGAGCAGCAATGACACCGCTCAGCACCCACCAGATGCCGGCGGCGATCGAGAAGGAAGTCGCATCGGGGTTGTCGGCGGTGCCGGGATCGAGGGTCGCCACACCAACGCCGACACCGAGCAGGTTCAAGAGGAGCTGCGTGACGAGCGCGATCGCGACGCCGACGAGGATCGCGCCCCATGAAACCTCATTCAATACTACAGTGCGAATGTCCTCCTCGGGCGTGACCGGACTGACGTGAGGCGCGTCGGACAGCCCGCGATTCCGCGGTGTGTCCGGTTCATATTTTGTGGCCATGGGATCTTCTCGGAGCGGGCTACGTGAGCGGCATGCCGTCGCTTCGCCCGCCATGACAAAGCTTCGGCCGTCCACCGTGAACCGTGCGGACAGCGTGGTAACGGGGCCGTGAAATAATGGTTCCAACCGTCCGGCAGCTTGGCGTGCCCGATGAGCAACGGTGTCACCGCCGAGGCTCATCGCGCTGACGCGCGGCTGCTGGTTAGAACAGCAACCACTCACCCATCGCCAGCGCGATCAGGACAACGATCACCGCCAAGGCCAGAAACAGGCCAAACAGGATGAAAGCAATCTTGCGAGCGCCCGCGGCGAGACCCGTCAGGCCGAGACCGCCCGCGATCAGCGACACGACGAAGAGAATAATTGCCCACTTCAGCATACATACCCCCCGGGATTCATCTGCCCACCGACCATAGAACAAGCTTTCCCGGCGCGCCATCAGGCGCTGCGCGCCGCCTCGAACAAGACAATTCCACCTGTCCGGCCGCCCGGCGCCAGTTTACAATTCGGGTTTCCGCCGGGAAAGCCCATGGCCGACATCCCGTCCGGCACACCTCATACGCATCAAGCCGCGCCGTCCGAGACGACCACGGTGCGGCCGTCGCTTCCCATGCGGATCGGCCTCGGCCTGATACTCGCCGTTGGAGTGTTCGTCTTTCTCGGTCTCGGCATCGTGTTTGCGGTCGCGGTCGCACAGGCCGAGACGATCTGGCTGGCTCTGTTCTTCATCGCAGGCGCGGTCCTGCTTCTCCCCCTCGCGATCTACCTTGCGCTGCTGTTCCTGCCGATGCTGGCCCGGATCGACATCATGCAGGACGGGGTGCGGCTTCGCAGCGTGAGGTGGCGCGGGGCCGCGCCACTGCCGCCGCTCCGCACCGACTTCATCCCTTATCCGGACATCGCCGCCGTCGAAAGAACCGACGCCGTGTTTCGGACGCTCGGCATGACGTCGCTGCAGACGGTCTGGAGCATTCTCGCCAAGGACGGCCGGCGGCTGGAACTTGGGCGCACAAGTCCGCAGGCCGCCGCAAACGTCGATTATCCCGGCGCGGCAGCCGCGATCGCCGAACGCGCCGGGCTGGAAATTACCGATCGGGGGGCCTACCGAATGGGCGGAATCGTGGGCTCCATCCGCCGCGACGCGCCGCTCGATGCGGCCCCAATGCCGGAAGACCAGCGCACTCAATCCTACGGCAAGGCAGCAACCGCGATGCAGATCGCGGCCGCTTTCGTGCTCCTCGTCGTGGCGGCCCGCGCCTGCACAGGCGACTAGGGAGCGCGTACAGGCTTACACCGAACCCGCTGTGTGCTAGTTTGGAATTGTTATATCTAGGAATTGCGGATGCGACTGACAAAGCAAACGGCCTATTCAATCAGAATTCTGATCCATTGCGCCCAGTCACCGGATCGATTTGTGAAGACGAGCGAGATCGCGCGGCTGCACCAGATCACGGATCACAATGTCGCGAAAATCGTGCCCATGCTCGTGCAGGCCGGTTTTGTCGCGACGGCGCGGGGACGCTCGGGCGGCATTAAGCTGGCCAAGGCGGCCGCCGAAATCCGTATTGGCGACGTCGTCCGCGCCACTGAATCCACCCATATGGAAGCGGATTGCTTCGGGGTGGCTGCAGGTGAATGCGCCATCCGGCAGCGCGCGCCGATCAATCGCATGCTGGAAGAGGCCCTCGAGTCCTTCATTGCGGTGCTCGACCAGCACACGCTCCACGATCTCGTTTCGGTGCGCCGCAAGCCTTTTGCCATCCCCGATGCGATCGTCGATTTGCGCAAGGGCCCGTAACCTCGCGGCGCGCCCCAGCGCCTGCTCTTTCCCCGCTGAAGCGTTTACACCGATTGACGATGCGTCGGGTTGACCGCCTTGCGCGGCCCGGCAACAAGCGCTCGCGACATTGTAGCTTTGGCCAAGGTGCTGATCGGATAGGAGAGACCAATGTTCATCGCCATGAACCGCTTTCGCGTAAAGCGCGGGTCCGAGGGAGATTTCGAGACGGTCTGGACGAGCCGTGATAGCCATCTCGACTCTGTGCCGGGCTTCGTCTCGTTCCACCTGCTCAAGGGGCCCCAGCACGACGACCATACGCTCTACGCCTCACATACGGAGTGGGAGAGCCGCGCGGCTTTCGAAGCCTGGACGCGCTCCGACGCTTTCCGAAAGGCGCATGCGAGCGCTGGCGGCAACAAACCGCTCTATGACGGCCATCCCCAATTCGAAGGTTTCGAGCCGGTGCAGACGCTGAAGCGTTAGGTCACAATCGCTTCATCGCCGGCCTATGCTGATCTTCACCATATCGACGCGCGTATAACCGGATCGCGATGTCGTGACGCTCCGTGGATCATCGAACCAATCAGAATGAACGCTCGAAGGGGCGATGGACAAGCGCATGCAGATGCCTGAGCGACGTGGAAATTGGCTGACGGCTGCCATCGCCCTGACGGCCGCGCTGTTCGGCGTCATCCCTAAAGGCCAAGCCGCCGAGAGCGCATGGGCGAAGGCCGACTTTGTCGAGGCGCGGCTTATCTCCGCAACCGATGCGACCGGCGACATTGCCGCCGTGCCGCTGGGACTCGAAGTCAAAATCAAGCCGGGCTGGAAGACATACTGGCGGTCGCCGGGCGATGCCGGACTTCCGCCCAAGCTCGACTGGGCAGGCTCGACCAATCTGAAGTCGGCCGATCTCGCGTACCCGGCGCCGCACCGTTTCCAATTGTTCGGCCTGCAGACTTTCGGTTACGCAAATCACGTCGTGTTTCCGATCGCGGCGACGCCTGAGGCTAAAAGCAAGCCACTCGATCTGAAGGCGCGTGTTGAGCTTCTCGTCTGCGAGCAGATCTGCGTTCCGCAGACACTCGACCTCGCGTTGAGCCTCCCGGAAGGGGCGGCAGCGCCGTCGGATGAAGCGCAAACGATCGGCAAATTCAGCGCTCAGGTGCCGCGCAAGGACGGCGCTGCGGGACTCAATATCACTGCCGCGCGCGAGGTGATGCTCGACGGCAAGCGTGCGCTGGAGATCAGTGCGCGGAGCGTAGAGCCTTTCGCCCAGCCGGACGTCTTCGCCGAAACCACGCCTGCCGTGTCACTCGGCGCGCCGGAAGTCACGCTGAACGGCGACGGCAAAGGCGCCGTGATCCGTCTGCCCGTCGCGGGTGACCTGCCGGCCGGCACGACGCTGTCGGGGCGGAAGGCGGTCCTGACGCTCGTCGACTCGGGGCGGGCGGTCGAACAGTCCCTGACGGTCTCGCCAGGCAGCGCAATCGACCGCGGCGCGAAACTCTCGCAGCTCGGCATCATGATGGGCCTCGCACTCCTCGGCGGGCTCATTCTCAATCTCATGCCGTGCGTACTTCCCGTTCTGTCGCTGAAACTGATGTCGGTCGTCTCGCATGGCGGCGAGCATCCTGGACGCATCCGCGCCGGGTTCCTCGCCACCGCATTCGGCATCCTGGTCTCGTTCGGCCTGATAGCGGTCGCGCTCATCC
>JBKJVQ010000260.1:0-10748 GCA_046717125.1 Methyloligellaceae bacterium | reverse complement strand
AAGAAGGAGGCGTCGCGCCGCGTCCGGATCGATATCGGCCGGCATATCGACGCCGTGGCCGAGCGCTACTTCCTGCCCGGCGAGACACAGGAGACGGCGATCGTGTTCGTGCCGTCGGAATCGATCTCGGCCGTGCTGCACGAGCAGTTTGATGACGTTCTGCAAAAAGCGCATCGCGCGCGTATCTTCTTCTGCTCGCCCAGCATGCTGATGCTGGCCGTCCAGACAATGCAGGCAATCCTGAAAGATGTGCGCATGCGCGAGGAGGCGGTGCTGATCCAGCGCGAGGTCGGCCGTATGATGGAGGATGTGGGCCGGCTCGTCGGCCGCGTCGAAGAGCTCAAGGTCAAGTTCGGCCGGGCGAACGAGACGGTCGATCTGATTCTGACCTCGTCGTCGAAAGTGGCTAAGCGCGGCCGGAACATCGAGGCACTGGAGTTCGAGGATGAGCGTCCGGCGCAGACGCCGCGCGGACCGCGGCTGGAAATTATAGCTGGCGAGTAGCACGCCAATCCTCTTGTAAGGCGCGCGGGGCCTCGCTACGTCACTGCACGGGTTTGGGCGGAGGTGGCGCTATGCATGCGGGCGTATCACGGGCATTCGGCTGGATTGCGCGCATCGCGCCCGGCCTCGTCGTTGCCGGCCTTCTGGCCGGCTGCGGTGTCAACAATATTCCGACTTACGAGGAGCAGGCCAAGGCGGGCTGGAGCGAGGTGCAGAACCAGTATCAGCGCCGCTCCGAACTGATCCCGACACTGGTCGAGACGGTGAAGGGTTTTGCCGCGCAGGAAAAGGATGTCCTGACCAGCGTCGTCGAGGCGCGCGCCAAGGCAACCCAGGTTCAGCTTCCGGCCGACATTGTCAACAATCCTGAGGCCATGCAGAAGTTTCAGGATGCGCAGAGCCAGCTCTCCGGCGCCCTGGCGCGCTTGCTTGTCACGGTCGAACGCTACCCCGACCTAAAGTCGAACCAGAACTTCCTCCAGCTGCAATCCCAGCTCGAAGGCACCGAGAACCGCATCGCAATCGCGCGCCGCGACTACATTCAGTCGGTGCAGCAATACAATACCGAGCTGCGCACGATCCCGGGCCGCTGGTGGGCGGCCTTGCTTTATCCATCAGCCGAACCGATGGCGACCTTCGCCGTGGCCGAGGACAAACAGCGTCCGCCCGAGGTGAAGTTTTAGGGCGGCTTTTGCCTTGAAAACGAAAGCCAATCCCGGCGTCATGCCCGGCCTCCGCGCCGGGCATCCACGGCTTTGGCGCTCAGGTGGACATGGAGCCGTGGATGGCCGTGACAAGCTCGGTCATGACGACGCAGGACAGGCTGGAAAACCTCACTTCGGTTGGGCCGCCATCGCGATTGTGGCTCTTGCCTTTATTGCGTTCGCTTCTGACTCCGCCCACGCGCAGTCCGGCCCCAAATTTCCCGCGCTCACGGGCCGTGTCGTCGACAACGCCAACCTTATCCCGCCCGAGGACGAAGCGCGCCTCGTAGGCGATCTGGAGGCGCTCGAACAAAAGAACACCACCCAGCTGGTTGTCGCGACCGTGCCCGCGCTGCAGGGCTACGAGATCGAGGACTACGGCTATCGTCTTGGCCGGGAATGGGGCATCGGGCAGGCCGGCAAGGACAATGGCGTCATCCTGCTCGTTGCGCCGAACGAGCGGAAGGTCCGGATCGAAGTCGGAAGGGGGCTCGAGCCCATCCTGACCGACGGGCTGACGCGGCTCATCATCGAGAACGCGATCCTGCCGCTGTTCCGCAAAGGCGATTTCGCGGCCGGCATCAATACCGGCGCGGCGGACCTGATAAAAATCCTGTCCGGCGAAGGCGCGGAAGTGCAGGAGCGGCTCGGCGCACAACAGCAAAAGCAGGAAGCATTCTCCTGGATTCCGATCCTGTTCTGGGTCGCAATCATCCTGTTCATTATGTGGCTGCAATGGCGCGCCTCGAAGGATCCCGCACGCTTCGGCAGGGATAGGGGCGGGGGTAGCGGACCCATCTTCGTTCCGGGCGGGTGGAGCGGGAGCGGGGGAGGCTGGGGCGGCGGCGGAGGCGGTGGCTTCGGCGGCGGCGGCGGTGGATTTGGTGGCGGAGGATCGTCCGGCGGCTGGTGACCTCGATCTTTTTCGGAATGAGAACCGGTTGCGTAGCGGAGGCTGATCAGAATAATCGACAGGAAGTCGGGGAAAATTGCCGATTTGATTTCCCCAAACGAGAAAGGGCCGGCCGACCTGGCCGGCCCTTCAATCATCGGACGAACGCGATATTAGTAACCGAAGCGCAGATAAATCCCGCGGCCTCTACCGCGCCCCCAGCCTCTGCCGCGACGGTAGCCCCGACCGCGTCGGTAGCCTCTACCGCGTCTGTAGCCTCGCCCGCGCCGGTAGCCTCGCCCGCGCCGGTAGCCCCGGTGCCGGTAGCCTCTGCCACGGCCCCTGTAGCCCGCTTCGGCAGACGTGGCGCTTGCGGTCACGGCAACGCCGGTGATGCCGATCGTGCCTAGAGTGTATGCAGCGACCATCGCGAGTGCCGCGACGCCCTGAATCATGAATCGCCGAATCTTGCCGGCGCCGGTGGAAATCGTGTTTCTCACTAACCCACCTCCTCGCTTTCTCCTGTGTCTGTCAGTTTTTCATCGAGTGCCGCATTGGTAATCGGAACCTTGGGGGTTTGTTCCCTAGCCTGAACACTCACGTCAGAGACAGGCCGGCACGGTTACGGATATGTTCGTTCGCCGTTTCTGAACTGGGCATGAACAGCCCGTTCAGAATGGCGTGGGCCGAAGCCGGCTACGGTTCTACTCTTCAGATTTGCCGAATGGCGCCGCGCGGTAAGCCCCATATAATCCGCGCTCGAACTAACCTGCGCATACCCAGCGCAAATCATGGTTTTCGCCAAGAGGGCAAATGCCAAAGCACAATTATATTCTTGGGCTTGTGACATACGACCACGACGTCAGCGCCTGCCTGCTCCGAGACGGGGAGATTGCGGTCGCGATTTCCAAGGAACGCATCACCCGGGAAAAACATGCGACCGGCTTCTATCAGGAAGTCGTCGAATATTGTCTGTATGCCGAGAAGATCTCGCTCGCCGATCTCAGCCTAATCGTCCGCAATTGCTACATTCTGCCGGTTGAAGAGATGGAGACGCGTCTCTTGTACCAGGACTCCACGACCTTTATGGATGACAAGGAGCGGCGGCAGGCTTTCAAACATCCCCTGTACCGGTCGAAGTCCGAAAACGTCGTGACGGTCTCGCACCATCTTGCTCATGCCTACAGCGCGTTTGCGCCGAGCCCGTTCAACGACGGCGTTGTCATGGTCGTGGACGGCGTCGGAAGCTACCGCTCTGACGTGACCGAGCCGTTCTCCGACGGCGAGGGCATCGAGCCGCTCGCCCGCGAGTCGGAGAGCTATTACCGGTTCGACGGGACGAGCATCGAGACCATCAAGAAAGTGTGGCTGAAGCCGAGCCGGGGCTTCCTGAGCGATGAGTTTTTTTGCATGCCGGGATTGGGCGCGCTTTACAGCCGCGCATCGACCTATGTGTTCGGCGACTGGAACAAATGCGGCGAGTTGATGGGGCTGGCGCCGTATGGGCGCCCGGACGTCGTCAGGCCGTTGATGGAAATGCGGGACGGCGAGCTCATTGTTCCCGAGTGGAACGAGGATTTCACGCAGCCCTTCGTCGATGAGTCGGGCGACAAATGGGAGGATGCGCCGCCCGCGCAGATGCAGCACTGGAAGGACCTGGCCTGGCGCGTGCAGGACGACACCGAACGCGTTCTGATCGCGCGCGCGAAATGGCTGCGGGAATCGACCGGCGCAAAGAACCTCGTCATCGCCGGCGGCGTGGCGCTCAATTGCGTCGCCAACGGCCGGATCGTGCGCGAGGCGGGCTTCGACAATGTCTGGCTCCAACCGGCCGCAGGCGATGACGGCATCGCCATCGGCTGCGCCTATTACGGTCATCTCGCGCTCCAAGGCAACCAGCGCAGCTTTCAGATGAAGCACGCTTATCTCGGCCGGGATTACGCGGAGAAAGAAATTGCCGAGGAGGCCGGGAAGAAGTGGGTGAGGCTACAGACGAGGGGCGGCCGCAGCGACGACATCTGCCGCGAAAGCGCGAAGCTGCTCGCCGACGGCAAAGTGTTCGGATGGTTTCAGGGCCGTTCCGAGTTCGGACCCCGCTCGCTCGGCAACCGGGCGATTCTCGCTGACCCGCGCACGCCCGAAATGAAGGATATCCTCAACGCCCGGGTGAAGCACCGGCAGGCGTTCCGTCCGTTCGCACCGATCGTCATCGCGGAGCGTGCGAGCGAAATCTTCGAGGGTGAGGAAGAGTCTCCCTTCATGCTGCTCGTCAAGCACGTGCGCCCGGATTGGAAGGACCGCATTCCATCCATCGTGCATGTCGACGGAACCGCGCGCGTGCAGACCGTGACGCGCGACACTGCCCCTCGGCTCTACACGCTGCTTGAAGAATTCGACAAGCTGACGGGCGTGCCCGTTCTGCTCAACACCTCATTCAACGTCAAGGGCGAGCCGATCGTCGAGACGCCGCGCGATGCGCTCGATTGCTTCCTGACGACCGGGATAGATTACCTTGCGCTGCACGACCTGCTGCTCTCGAAAAATCCGTTCCACAGAATTGTGTCGCCGGTGAGGAACGTCTATCTCGATGTGAGAACCATGATGCGCTCGGGGCTGCAGGAAGGCTGAACCTTGGGTCGGCGGGGGGAAGCTTGCGGGGAGGATCGTCCGGTGGCTGGTGACCTGAATCTGTTCGGCAAGGACGCAAAGGCGCGCATTGCGGAGGCGATCGCGCGCGCCGAGGCGCGGACGAGCGGCGAAATCGTCGCCGTCGTCGCGCATTCCAGCGACAATTATCGCTTCGTTCCGCTTCTCTGGGCGTCTCTTCTGGCGCTGCTTCTGCCCTGGCCGCTGATCGTCTTCACGGACTGGACGGTTCAGGCGATCTATCTGCTCCAGCTTGCGGTCTTTGCTGCCCTCGCGCTGCTGTTCCAGATACCTCGCTTGCGCTTTGCACTCGTTCCGCGATCGATCAAGCGTGCGCGCGCACACCGCCGGGCGGTCGAGCAGTTCCTCGCGCAGAACATCCACTCGACCGACAGCCGCACCGGCGTCCTGATCTTCGTATCGGTCGCCGAACATTTCGCCGAGCTGATCGCCGACCGCGGCATCGACGCGAAGGTGCCGCAGGGCACTTGGCGGAACATCGTCAACCGGCTGACCGACGATATCGCGAACGGCCACGCCGCCGAGGGCTTTGTCACGGCGATCGAGGCATCGGGAGAGCACCTCGCAAAGCACTTTCCGCCTAAACAGATCGATGAGAACGAGCTTCCGAACCGGCTGATCGTGCTGTAATGCGCGACCTCGGCTGTTCCAGCCGAGCCCCGTCAGCCGGAGGGGCGGCGCAACCATGACCGGCAGGCCAGAGCCCAATCGCTGCGGAATCGCCGGATGGGTCCTGTTCGATTGGGCGTCGCAGCCCTTCTACACCCTGATCCTCACCTTCCTTTTCGCTCCGTATTTCGCGAATGTCTTCATCGGCGATCCCGTCGAGGGGCAGGCGCTATGGGGCCTCGCAATCGGCATAGCTGCGGCGATCGTTGCCCTGCTCAGCCCCGTTCTCGGCGCGATGGCGGATGCTGGCGGCCGCCGCAAGCAGGCAATCGCGCTGTTCTCCGTACTCATGGTCGTCGGCATGGTAGGGCTCTGGATTGCGGAGCCGGAGGCGCGCGACCGGGCATGGATGGTGCTGGGCCTGTTCGGTCTCGCCTACGTCGCGACGGAGCTCGCGACCGTCTTCAACAATGCGATGATGACGGGACTAACACCGTCGTCGAGGCTCGGCCGACTCTCGGGCAACGGCTGGGCGGTCGGCTATCTCGGCGGATTGGCCAGTCTGCTGATCGTCGTGGGATTGCTCGCCGCCGACCCGAAAACGGGGCTGACGGCTCTCGGCATTGCGCCACTGCTTAACCTCGACGCTTCGGCACATGAAGCCGATCGTCTCGTCGGCCCGTTCTCGGCGCTCTGGTACGCCATCTTCATCCTGCCGTTCTTCCTGTTCACGCCCGACCTCATCGCGCATGGAACGGGTACGTGGCGCGATGGCCTGACACGACTGCTCGATACGGCCCGCAATCTGCGGAATCACGCAAACGCCGCCTGGTTCCTGCTTGCGCGCATGCTCTATGCCGATGGGCTGGCCGCGATCCTCGCCTTTGGCGGCATCTATGCGGCGAGCGTTTTCGGCTGGGGCGCATTCGAGCTGGGGCTATTCGGTATTATCCTCACCATTACCGGCGCAATTGGCTGCGTGATCGGCGGCCGGCTCGACGACGCGCTGGGCTCAAAAACCGTCATTGTCGCCGCGATCGTTCTGCTCCTGATCGGCTCGCTGGGCGTTCTTTCGGTCGACCGATCCCATGTCCTATACGTCGTGCCCGTGGATCTGCGGCTTGCGGGAATGCCGCCCTTCGCGTCCCCGGGCGAGCAGATCTATCTCGCCTTCACCGTGCTGCTCGGTCTAGCCGTGGGGCCGGTCCAGTCCGCCAGCCGCAGCCTCATGGCGCGGCTCGCCCCGGCCGACAGGATGACGGAGTTTTTCGGCCTGTTCGCCTTCTCGGGTAAGGCGACCGCCTTTGCCGCGCCGCTCGCCGTCAGCGCGGTCACGGCTTTCAGCGGAAGCCAGCGGCTCGGTATTGCGACGGCGGCACTGTTCCTCTTGACGGGGCTGGTGCTGTTGATCGCAAAGGTCAGGTCACCCCGCTTGGTAAGCTGACAGCGCTCAATGCCGAAAATGGCGCATGCCGGTAAAGATCATCGCAAGTCCCGCGTCATCGGCGGCCTGGATGACCTCGTCGTCGCGCATCGATCCGCCGGGCTGGATCACTGCCGTTGCCCCGGCTTCGACGGCAGAAAGCAATCCGTCGGCGAAGGGGTAGAATGCATCGGACGCGACTACCGAGCCTTGCGTCAGCGGCGTGGCAAGCCCTTGTGCAACCGCCGCGTCCTCGGCCTTTCGCGCTGCGATCCGCGCCGAGTCGACGCGGCTCATTTGCCCGGCGCCGATGCCGACAGTCGCGCCTTCCTTCGCATAGACGATGGCGTTCGACTTGACGTGCTTGGCGACACGAAAGGCGAAGTCGAGATCGGCGCGTTCACGATCCGTCGGCTGACGTTTCGTCACAACCCGCGTCGCGGTCTTATCGATCACGGCGTTATCGCGCGCCTGCACAAGGAGCCCGCCCGAGAGCGTCCTGACGGTCTCACCCGGCGCGGCGGGATCGGGAAGTGCGCCCGCCAGCAATAAGCGGAGGTTCTTCTTATCGGCGATGATGGCTTTGGCCTCGTCCGTCGCATCGGGCGCGATGATGACTTCGGTGAATATCCTGACGATCTCGGATGCCGCGTTGGCGTCCAGCACACAGTTCAGGGCGACGATGCCGCCGAACGCGCTCACCGGATCGCACGCCAGCGCCTTTTCGTAGGCTTCTTTAAGTGTATCGCCGAGCGCCACACCGCACGGATTGGCGTGCTTGATGATCGCGACGGCAGGGCGGGATTTGTCGAATTCCGCGACCAGCTCGTAGGCCGCATCCGTGTCGTTCAGATTGTTGTAGCTGAGTTCCTTGCCCTGCACCTGCTCGGCAGTCGCGATGCCCGACCGCTGCTCGGCGTTGCGGTAGAACGCGGCCCATTGATGCGGGTTCTCGCCATACCGCAGAACTTGCGAAAGATGTCCGGCGAATGCACGGATTCGTGAGGTGCAATCGTTTTCGCGGGAGGCGAACCAGCCGGCGATCGCGGCGTCGTAGGCGGCCGTCGCGGCATAGGCCTTCAGTGCCAGCTTGCGCCTGAGATCCAGCGGCGTTGCGCCGCCGTTTTCGTCCATCGCCGACAGAATCGCTCCGTAGTCGGACGGATCGACGACGACAGTAACAGAAGCATGGTTCTTGGCCGCACCCCGGATCAAAGCCGGGCCGCCGATATCTATATTTTCGATGCAGGTCTCATCGTCGGCGCCGCTCCGAACGGTCGCCTCGAACGGATAGAGGTTTACGACGACGAGATCGATCGGCGCGATCGCGTGCGATGTCATCGAAGCCTCGTGCTTAGGATTGCCCCGCACGCCGAGAATGCCGCCATGAATTTGTGGATGCAGCGTCTTGACGCGGCCGTCCATCATTTCGGGAAAGCCCGTCAGCTCGGCCACGTCGCGGGCGTCGATCCCCGCCTCGCGCAAAGCCCGAGCCGTACCGCCGCTCGACACGAGCTCGACGCCGCGCGCGGCGAGTGCGGAGGCGAAGCTGGCGAGGCCCGACTTGTCATGGGCGGACAGGAGGGCGCGCGTGATCTTCGTGTCTGTCATGTAGGCCCCGGCGCGATTACGGCGAGCGCCTAACACGGATTCCGGAAGCGCGGAACAGGGTCTCGGCTGGCTCACGACTTCTGTGGCGGCGGCAGAGTTTTCGCCGGTGAGGGCAGAGCGCCTCCGTTCCCCGGGACCTTGGCCGGCGCAGAAGGATCGCTCTGGTCCTCCGGCGTCCTTGCAGGCGGGGAAAGGGCGCTCTGACCATCCGGCTCCGGCGCCTTCGCAGGTGCGGGCAGTGTGCGTTTATCGTCGCCGGCCGGCCCGACAGGGCCAACGCGCTCGATCAGCCAATCGACGCGCAATTCGGAGGCGCCCTGCAATTGACCCGACAATACGATCTGGAGCGTTCGCTTCGGGCCCCGGTTCAGCGCAAGAAACGCGCTCTCTTCGATCGAGACAGCGACATTCTGGGTGGAGAGCCGCCATGTCTGGCCGTTGGAGAGTGTGAGGACGACGCCTGCGCCGTCTGCCGTCGCTTCGGCAGCCACGGTCGGATGCAGGTGAAAGCGAATGGAAAAGCTGAGTGCACCCTGCGCGGCGCGCTTCAGACCTTGCGGCGTGGTCAGCGTATCTTCTCCGGCCAGCCGCTCGCCGCCGGGTGACAGCGTGAGCCGGCGCATATGCGTCAGACCGTAGGCGGCATCGTATCCATCGTGCGAGGCGCGGAGTTCGATGCCCTCTTCGGACGGGCGCAACGTCGCCGTCACGTGCTCCGGCCCATGCATGGGGACCAGCGCCGTGCCCAGTTCACCGATGCGGCGGGTGGCGAATTTCGCCGAAGAGACGTCTGCGATTGCCAGTGTCGAATGGGCCGCAGTCGCGCGGGCGACAAAGCGCCAGTCGGGGGTCGTCAGGCCCGGCGCACCGCAATTGACGACGATCGCGCAAACGCCCGAACTCATCTCGAACGAAAGCGCTCCGGCATGAGCCTCGGTCGAAACGGACAAAGGCGGAGCGCCGCCGACTTCCGCGATGACCAGCGTTTCGCCGCGCTCCATCCGGCAGTAGCCGGCGTCGGATGCGAAGGTGACGGGCAGCCCCAGCACATCGTCATAGGCAAGCACGGTGCCGAGCAGGTCGTGACGCGTCGCGCCCGTTCCGTTGAACCGTACGAGCGATCCGTCGCCGAGCCGAAAGAAGCGCAGCATCGGCATGATGCGGTCGATAGCTGAAACGAGTGCTGCTGGGGCGACCCGGTCCCGCGCCGTGAAGCACTGACGCAGCGGCAGGAGTTCGATCAGCACGTCGAGCAGTGCATCAGGCCGCCGCGTAATGTGGCCGCCGTCAGGCAGGATCTGGCGCTCGACCTCCGCGCTGAATATCGGTTCGAACTTGTCGAGCGTTTGCTGGCTGTCCGATACGCACAGCCCGCCGAACATCAGGGCCGAGAGCGTCATGAGACGCGGCATGCCATCGGGCGCGTCGCGCCAGGCGGCGCTGAGATACCGCATCTGCCGCGTCACCGCGCCCATGAATGCATCGTAGAGCGCTGCGTCCGCCCCCTCGAGCACGACCACCGAATGCGACAGCCAGGAAATCAGCCGTCTCGCGACGACCTCCGATTCCCATGCGACGCCGGTGATCGAGCGGTGCTCGGCGATCCATTCGCGCACGAGCGCGCGCGCCTGCTCGCGCGCAATGCCGTCGCCCGCCACACGCAGATGCCGCAGCCAGCCGAACCCGTGTAATTCGCGCTCCCAGTCGTCCGACGGCGGCGGGAAGACCTTGAACGGCGACAGCGCGCCTGTCTGGGCAACCTGGCCGGCAAGACCGAACTGCCCGTGATAGGTCTCGGCTGCGAAGCTCGGATCGGACGTGCGCAGATCCCGCGGCACGAGGAGCAGCTTTTCAGCGCCCTTTCCGCCATAGCGCCACCGCGAGAACATGGTTCGGCGAACCGTCCCGCGGCGCCTTGGTCGAATGTCGTGCAACATCAGCCTAAGCGGCTCCGCTGTTCGCATGGAGACCGGATTGGCGCGCGGAAACCCATTGCCGCTCGCCGGACACGCATCATCGTGTGAGCGCGCCCTGCGATCAAGTCCAGCATTTCCCGCTTAGGTCAGCCATGACAGGGGTTAGTGCGCCTGGCCCGAACGCGGCAACTGGCCGATCGCGCTGTCGAGCCCGCGGCGTACCGCGCCGAACAGCTCGTCGAGTTCGCTTTCGGTTATGACGAGAGGCGGGCATATGGCGATGACGTCGCCGAGCGCGCGCAGGATCACGCCTTCCTCCTGGATCAGCCGCACGGCGAAGAGGCCGGCCTTCGCATCCGGTGCGAAGGGGCGTTTGGATGCCCTGTCGGCGACGAGTTCCAGTCCGCCCATCAGCCCCATGC
>JBKJVQ010000259.1:0-12029 GCA_046717125.1 Methyloligellaceae bacterium | reverse complement strand
CCGGTCTATACCTCTCCCCTGTGGGGAGAGGTCGAATTGCGAAGCAATTCGGGTGAGAGGGTTACCACTCGCGGTTTGCGTCACCTTAACGCTCGACGGGCAGCCCCGCAGGTTCAGCCGGCCGTTGCCAAGGCCAGCGCCCGTCGAGCTCGACCTGCAGGCTGATGCTGAGAAACGTCCGTATTGCGACGATGCCGGCCAGCACCATGACGCTTTCCGCGGTCGGCGTGACGGCGACGGTGCGGATGATATCGGCGGCGACCAGGACTTCGAGCCCGAGCAGGATGGCGCGGCCGATATGCTGGCGCAGCGTCTTGTAGGCGTCAGGCAGATTGAGACCGACCACTAAACGCGACAAAGCGAACAGGAGCCCGAGCGCAATCAGCGCCACACCGAGCACGTCGAGCAACGAACCGACTGTCTCGATGAACGGCTTGAATGGCTCCATGCCGCGAGCTTACGCGATTCGCGCTCGCGGTCGGAGTAAGCCCTGAAGACGGCCTAAGCCCCTGCTCGCAACCTGACGCGCCGCGCGATCTCGCCGGCGATCGCCGCGGCGGCGTCGAGCGGCGCGTAGCTCCAATCGGCGATCGCGCCGTCCTCGGGCAGAGGCCGCGACGCGCCATAGTCGCGCAATCCCTGGTGGAAACGCTTGAATTTCCCCGAACCGCCGTCGGGTGTGAAGATATGGACCGGCCGGCCCGTGACCGACGCCTCGCTCGCCATGTTGACGCTGTCGGCCGTCACCACGAATGCGTCGGCCCGCGCCAGAAAGTGCGGATACGGGTTCTCGCCCTCGCCGTTCCAGACGATGCGCGGAGCATCCGACAGAGCCTCCGTAACGGCGTATTTGAGGTCAGGCGTGGTGCGGCGCGACGGTGTCACCAGAAAGCTCGCATCGGACTTCGCCAGGGCCCTCAGCGCCGCAGCGAGGCGCGCCATAACCTGCGGCGTGTAGCGATAGACCGCATTGGGTCCGCCGATAATGACGGCGATCTTGCGTCCGGGCAGGGCATCGATCTGGCGGTGGGTTTCATTGCGCAGCGCTTCGATCCGCTCGATCGAGTAAGGTGAGGGGGATGTCAGCGTCTTGAAAACATTCTCACCTTCGATCCGGTCATGCGCCGGGGCGCAGATGAGATCCGCGATGCGCGCGCTCATGCGCGGATCCTGCAGGATCACGGTGAAGGTCGTGTCACCCGCCGCTCGTTTCAGCGCGCGGATATAGGGAATGGTCCGGCGCGCCGTGGCGATCGCGATCGCGGGCCAGGGCGGCGCGAAGGCCGATCCAGCCCGGCCGAAGCGCCCCGCCTCCGGCACCGGCCCGCGCGGCGCGAGCATGGTCCATGGCCAGCGCGGCGCGACCGTCTTGACTTGTTCCACCGCCCCGAGAGCGGCCGCGACACCGCGCAATTGGGCGATGCCGCCCGCGACTCCGTCGGTGATGAGCCAGGCTTGCTTGGCGGCGAACGGACGTTCTTCGCCCGAATGCTGCGCGGATTGAGCGTCAAGCGTTTCCATTAATTCCATAACACGAAATATTCTTGCTCTAGCCGACTCGGGTTTTTACTCTCGCGCCAGCCGCTTTGGCAACGGCATGCTCTGCGCACCGGAAGAGAACTTGATGGCCGCGACGCGTTTCGACAAAACCGACTGGCGCATCCTGTGCGAGTTGCAGGAGCACGGGCGCATCACGAATGTCGAGCTGGCGCGTCGCGTCGGCATCTCGCCGCCGCCCTGTCTCCGCCGCGTGCGCGCGCTCGAAGAGGCGGGTGCGATCGGCGGCTATTGCGCGCTGGTCGACGAGCGCACGCTAGGGTTCCACGTCACCGCGTTCGCCATGGTGGGCCTGCACAGCCAGGCCGAGGCAGATCTGATCGCGTTTGAGAAACGCGCAGAAGCGTGGCCGATCGTGCGGGAATGCACGATGCTCTCGGGGGAAGTCGATTTCATCCTGCGCTGCGTCGCGCCCGATCTGTCCGTGTTCCAGGACTTCGTGATCCATGAGCTCACGGCCGCCCCGAACGTCGACAGCGTCAAGACGGCGCTGGCGATCCGGCGTTCGAAACTCGCGCCGGGCGTGCCGATCGAGGCGTAACCTTGGGCTAATGATGCCCTATAGTGCGCAAACGCGGGCCCGACGCCTGTCGTTTGACGGGTGTTCGTCGCGTCTTATCCTAAGTTAATTCATGCGAGATTGGCGTGGAGGCGACCTTGGCGGTGCCGGCGTGCGCAGGACGACCGAAGCAAGTGGCGAAACGCCGTCGCGACCCTGTCGCCGGTTCCTTTTCCGATCGAATGATTTTTTCAAGAGCTCAGTCAATGACGCTCCTTGGCAGGTCGACATTGTTCAGGAGGTGGACAGTCACGCGCGCACAAAAAAGAAACATCTAGGAGGAAACGCATGAACACCTATCAGTTCGATGACAGCAACATCACTTGGCGAACGCTGGATTGGCTCGATCACGTCTCCTATTATGTCTACGACGTCGACGAAAAGAACGGCGTCGTCGATGTGATGTTCAAATTCGCGCCCAACCAGAAGGTTATGCTGCATCAACACAAGGTGGACTACTTCACGCTCGTCCTGCAGGGAGAACTTCGCTTCTACCGGCCGGACGGCAGTCTCAGGGAAACGCGTCTACCCGGGAGCTGGGTCTTGGGCAAGGCGAATGCCGAGCCACATACCGAAGGCGCCGGCGATCAGGAAGCCATCGTATTCTTCAGCAATCGCGGCGTCAGAGGCGACATGTACGAGTTCTTCGACGACGAGGGGAAGCAGTTCATTATGCTTGGCATCGCGGATTTCAGGGTCCAGCTCGACGACGAGATCGCGAGCGGCGTAGCCGAGAAGGTGGCGGCCAGGAAGGCGGCCTGAGCTTGGCCTTAAAGAGACAGCAAAGACTGTGTCTTCGCCGGACTTGTTCCGGGCGATCCATAACCCGCAGCGTTTCGAATTGAGCCGCGTCGATCGTGGTTATGGATGCCCGGGACAAGCCCGGGCAAGACACCAAATGCTGCGCGCGAACGGGAACAATCGTCAGCGTGCCTGCCCCAGCTTGGCTGGTCGAATTTAATCAGAACGCGGAGCGGTTCTTCTGAATTGCGCCGAGGACGCGATAAGGCGGCGCTTCCGACAGATGCAGGCATAGTTCCGCCGTCGCCTCGAAGGTCAGGCCGCTGACTCCTGCGCGCCTGCAAAGCGTGGCGATGGCACCCACATCGGCGTTGCGAAACAGTGACGTAATCTGGCTCTCGCGCTGCCCGGTCAGGCCTGCGAACATGCGCAGCGCATCCTCCAGCCTGCGGGCGCGGGTCGCAGCCAAAAGATCAGACTCCCGGATCGGGAATGGGCGAATTCCGCCATCATCTTCCTCCGGCGCCGCGGACTCGTCCGAGAGCACCAGCACCTCATCCTCGCCCAAACCGGGCTGGGGCTCGTCGTGAGCGCGCGCGTCCTCCCTGACCTCGCCGCCTGCAATCAAGCCGTCGCGAATTTCGAGAGCCATCCTCAGCTCGAAATCGAGTGCAGCGTGTCTGTCCAGCGCCGCACGGCAGGCCGGGGACAGGTCCGCATCGGGATTGCCGATCGCACGAAGGATTGCGGGCCGGGCGCCGCGCAGGATCAGTTGCGCCGTGACGGATTGCGGCAGCGCGGAGCGAACGCTTAGGGCAAGAAGATGCTCGTGGCTCTGTGTCTGCGCGATCTCGATCAAATCGTCCGCAGTGAGCGCGCCGCTCGCGGCGAGCACCGGCCGGGCGACGGCAATCCTGTCGTTGGCCAGCTGCACGATCAGTTCACGGGGCGCGGTTGCGCAGTTGGCAAGCCGCACCGCAAATTCCGCGCGCAACTCCTGATCGAGGTCGAAGATCAGCTCGGCCATAAGCTTTCCGAGCGCGGCCGCATCGTCGGGCGAGCAGGTTTCGTGAGCCACGATGAACAGCTCGACAAGCGCGCCGAGGAGACGCCGCTTGGCGTCCGGATCCGCGCACTTTGTCAGCGTTGCGAGATCGATGGCGAATAGCCCCGTCGCCATGTCCGGGCGCCTCCCGTCTGAAAGAGTCCGGTCAGGCTGGATTGCGTCGGGTTAAGAGGCCGTTAAGGGTCGGCCCAGCGCATGGGGCTATTTGAACTGGACCTTCAGGATCTCGTAGGACTTGCCGCCTCCGGGGGTCGAGACCTCCACCACGTCCTTGGGGTGCTTGCCCACGAGCGCGCGGGCGATCGGCGAGATGATCGAGATTTTCCCCTTTTTCACGTCGGCCTCGAACTCGCCGACGATCTGGTATTTTACCTTCTCGTCGGTGTCCTCGTCGACCAGGGTGACGGTCGCGCCGAACATGACCTGATTGCCTGACAATTTCGACACGTCGATGATGTCGGCGCGGCTCAGCTTGTCCTCGAGTTCGCCGAGACGGGCCTCCGTCAGTCCCTGCTGCTCCTTTGCGGCGTGATACTCCGCATTCTCGGAAAGATCGCCGTGCGAACGCGCCTCCGAGATAGCCCTGATGATGCGCGGACGCTCCACCGTTTTCAGGTGCCTGACCTCGGCTTCGAGCGCCGCGAAGCCCTCGGCGGTCATGGGAACTTTCTCGACTTGCATGCGGGAATCCTTCGCCAGAAGCGTTCAATGTCCAAGGCTCGGCCAAGGAAAGTCAAGGGCCAATGAAGCGGACGGTCGGGGGGGCGGTGAAGCATATGTGAAGTGCTTTGGCCGGAAAAAGTTCCGCCGCCGGGATGCGTTTTTCAGGACACCTTCCCGACGTAGCTCTGCAACGGCGCGACGTCGAACTTGCCGGCCCGCCGCGCCTGGATCGCCTCGGTGACGGCCAGCGCTCCCGAGAGGGTCGTGTAATACGGAACATGGTTGAGGAGCGCCGACCGGCGAATGGACGCGCTGTCAGCCAGAGCCTGCACGCCCTCGGTCGTGTTGAACACGATCGAGACCTCGCCGTTCTTCATTGCATCGACGATATGCGGCCGGCCTTCGAGCACCTTGTTGATCTGCTCGCACGGCACGCCGCTCGCTTCGAGATGGCGCTTGGTGCCGCGCGTGGCGATGACGCGGAAGCCCATATCGGACAGCGCCTTCACGGGTGCGATGATGCGATCCTTGTCGGCATCCTTAACCGACACGAACACGGTGCCTTCGGTCGGGACGCGCGTGCCCCCGCCGAGCTGGCTCTTGGCGAAGGCGATCGCATAGTCGCGGTCGATGCCCATAACCTCGCCGGTCGAGCGCATCTCAGGACCGAGCACGGGGTCGACGCCGGGGAAGCGCGCGAAGGGAAACACCGCCTCCTTCACGCCGATATGGTTCAGCGGCGGCCGGGCGAGATCCATATCCTTCAGCTTTGCGCCGGACATGACGCGCGCCGCGATGCCGGCTATGGGCAGGCCGACGACCTTGGCGACGAACGGCACCGTCCGGCTCGCGCGCGGGTTCACTTCCAGCAGATAGATCCCGTCGTCCCGGATGGCGAACTGCACGTTCATCAGGCCGATAACGTCGAGGGCGTGCGCGAGCGCGCGAGTCTGATCCTCCAGTCGCGCAATCGTCTCTGCACTGAGCGAATGCGGGGGCAGGGAGCAGGCGCTGTCGCCCGAATGCACCCCCGCTTCCTCGATATGCTCCATCACGCCGCAGATGAACACGTCCTCGCCGTCGCATATCGCGTCGACATCGACCTCGATCGCATCCCGCAGGTAGGAGTCGATCAGCACCGGACTTTTGCCGGAGACGACCACCGCCTCGGTGATGTAGCGGGCGAGGTGCCCGTCATCATGGACGATCTCCATGGCGCGGCCGCCCAGCACGTAGGATGGGCGGATCACGACCGGGAAGCCGATCTTGCCCGCGATGGTCCGCGCCTCGTCTGCCGAGCGGGCGATGCCGTTCCTGGGTTGTTTCAGGCCGAGGCGGTCGACCAGGGCCTTGAAGCGGTCGCGATCCTCGGCGAGATCGATCGCGTCGGACGACGTGCCGAGGATCGGCACGTTTTCGCGCTCCAGCGCGGCTGCGAGCTTCAGCGGCGTCTGTCCGCCGAACTGCACGATCACGCCCTTCAGGGTACCCGCCGACTGCTCCTTGCGCACGATCTCCATCACGTCCTCTTCCGTCAGCGGCTCGAAATAGAGCCGGTCGGACGTGTCGTAATCGGTCGAGACTGTTTCGGGATTGCAGTTGACCATGATGGTCTCAAAGCCCTCGTCGGCGAGTGCGAAGGCGGCATGGCAGCAGCAATAGTCGAACTCGATGCCCTGGCCGATGCGGTTCGGCCCGCCCCCAAGAATGATGATCTTCTCGCGGTCGGACGGGCGCGCCTCGCACTCCGGCTCGCCGAACAGGCCACTCTCGTAGGTCGAATACATGTAGGCCGTGGGCGAGGCGAATTCGGCCGCACACGTATCGATGCGCTTGTAAACGGGACGCACGCCGGCCGCATGACGCCGGCGCGTCACCTCGGCGGCGTCGAGACCGGTCAGCTTCGCCAGACGCTCGTCGGAGAAGCCCTGCGCCTTCAGTTCGCGGAAGTCGCCCGCATCGTCAGGCAGCCCGTGCTGCTTCACACGCTCTTCCCACCCGATGAGTTCTTCAAGGCGCTCGATGAACCACGGATCGATGCGGCAGGAGCCATGGATCTGGTCGTGGTCGACGCCGAGGCGCAACGCCTGCGCGACCTTCAACAGCCGGTCTGGCGTCGGCAGACCGAGCGCGGCGCGGATGGCGTTTTTGTCGTCACCGAAGCCCAAACCCTCGATCTGGATTTCATCAAGACCTGTCAGCCCCGTCTCCATCGAGCGGAGCGCCTTCTGCAGGCTTTCGTTGAAGGTGCGGCCGATCGCCATGGCCTCGCCCACCGACTTCATCGATGTGGTCAGGATCGGCTGCGCGCCGGGAAATTTCTCGAACGCGAAGCGCGGGATTTTAGTGACCACGTAATCGATAGTCGGCTCGAACGAGGCCGGCGTCGCACCGCCGGTGATGTCGTTCTCAAGCTCGTCCAGCGTGTAGCCGACGGCGAGCTTGGCCGCGACCTTGGCGATCGGAAAGCCGGTCGCCTTCGACGCCAGCGCGGATGAGCGCGACACGCGTGGGTTCATTTCGATCACGACCAGCCGCCCGTCCGCCGGGTTCACCGCGAACTGCACATTCGAGCCGCCGGTCTCGACGCCGATCTCGCGCAGCACCGCTATACTTGCGTTGCGCATGATCTGATATTCGCGGTCGGTCAGGGTGAGCGCGGGGGCGACCGTAATCGAGTCGCCCGTATGCACGCCCATCGGGTCGATATTCTCGATCGAGCAGATGATGATGCAGTTGTCGTCCCTGTCGCGGACGACCTCCATCTCGAACTCCTTCCAGCCGAGCACGGATTCCTCGATCAGCACCTCGTTCGTTGGGGACGCATCGAGGCCACGCTCGATGATTTCGAGATATTCCTCGCGGTTATAGGCGATGCCACCGCCAAGCCCGCCCATGGTGAAGGACGGCCGCAGGATCGCGGGCAGGCCGATCGCTTCCAGCGCCTCGAAGGCCTCGCCCATATTGTGTGCGAGGCGCGAACGCGGCGTTTCGAGCCCGATCCGCGCCATGGCATCGCGGAACAGTTCGCGGTCTTCGGCCATGTCGATGGATTCGGCGCGTGCGCCGATCATCTCGACACCGAATTTCGCCAGCACGCCGTCGCGCCTCAGGCTCAGCGCAGTGTTCAGCGCCGTCTGTCCGCCCATGGTCGGGAGCAGCGCATCGGGCCGCTCCTTCTCGATGATGCGCGCGACGAACTCAGGCGTGATCGGCTCGATATAGGTCGCGTCCGCTACGTCCGGGTCCGTCATGATGGTGGCGGGGTTCGAATTGACGAGGACGATGCGATAGCCCTCTTCCTTCAGCGCCTTGCAGGCCTGCGTGCCGGAATAGTCGAACTCGCACGCCTGGCCGATGACGATCGGCCCCGCCCCGATGATCAGGATCGAGCTGATGTCTGTGCGCTTAGGCATGGATGCGGCCTGGAATGGTGTCCGCGCCGCGGAGCGCTCGGGTCGCCCCTGCGGGCGTCCGCGTCTCAATCTTCATCGCGTTCATAAGAAATCTCGGCCGGGCACCGTCGCCGAAACCCGCTTATAGCGGATTGTTGCTGCACTGCAATCGCGGGCAATCGTCATGCGCCGGTCATGCGCGGGGTTTACGAATTATGCAGGTTCGCCGTGTAACGATTCGGTCCCGGACCCGTGCATGGGAGAGCAGCGATGCACACGATGATCCTGCTGGTCGATTGCGCGCGCGGGCAGCGTCGGCCCGACCCGCATCTGCATGCGCTGTTCGTCTGCCGCTTCGGCGCTTTCCGCCGATGGCTGATGAAGCTGCTGGGCTAGCGCTTCCGCGCGTCCATCATCTCGGCGAAGCGCGTGAACAGGTAGTGGCTGTCCTGCGGGCCCGGCGAGGCCTCAGGATGGTGCTGCACCGAGAACACGGGCCGGTCCTTCGCACGTAACCCGCAATTCGAGCCGTCGAACAGCGAGACATGCGTCTCCTCGACATCCGCCGGCAGACTGTCGCGATCCACCGCGAAACCATGGTTCATCGAGGTGATCTCCACCTTGCCGGTGGTGAAATCCTTCACCGGATGGTTCGCGCCGTGATGGCCGGTCGCCATCTTGGCCGTCCTGCCGCCCAGCGCCAGCGCCAGCATCTGATGGCCGAGGCAGATGCCGAACACGGGCGTTCCGCTATCCAGAATCTTGCGGATTTCGGGCACTGCATATTCGCCGGTCGCCGCCGGATCGCCTGGGCCATTCGAGAGGAAAACGCCGTCCGGATTGCGCGCTAGAATATCCTCGGCGCTGGCCGTGGCGGGCACAACTGTCACTTCACATCCGGACGTCACGAGACAGCGTAAAATATTGCGCTTCAATCCGTAATCGATCGCGACGACCTTGTGCCGTGTCATCTCCGGCGTGACGAAACCCTCGCCCCATGCCCAGGCGCCTTCGCCCCAGACATAGGTCTGGCCGCAGGTCACGTCCTTGGCGAGATCGAGTCCATCCATGCCGGGAAAGGCCGCCGCTTCGCGCTTCAGCCGCTCGACGTCGAACACGCCGTCCGGTGCATGCGCGATCATCGCGTTCGGCATGCCCGCCTCGCGGATGCGGGCGGTGAGCGCGCGCGTGTCGACGCCGGCAATGCCGATGATGCCGCGCGTTCTGAGCCAGTCGGCGAAGCCTTGCGTGGCGCGATAATTCGACGGCTCCGTTACCTCCGCGCGCAACACGCAGCCGCGCACGCCGGACGACGCGGCGAGGTTGGACGTCTCGATATCGTCCGTGTTCGCGCCGACATTGCCGATATGGGGGAACGTGAATGTGACGATCTGGCCCGCGTAGGACGGGTCGGTCAGGATTTCCTGATATCCGGTGATCGCGGTGTTGAAGCAGACCTCGCCCACCGCTGCGCCAATCGCGCCGAGCCCGATGCCCTCGATGACGCTGCCATCGGCCAGCACCAGCAGCGCCGTCGCTTTGCGGCCCCTCCAGGGCTTGGCTGCATCCCGCGTCTGTGTCCCGGCCATCGTCCAACCTCGCTGCTCCGCCTGCATATGGGCCAACCACCCGCGCCTGTCGAGCATGCCCGATGCCGCGTGCTCGCGGCCGCCGTTGCGCCCCATGCCCGGCATGAATAGGTTACGCGCCTTCCTGCTCAGACAATGGGGGAGACATGCGCGACGCGGTGAACGACGCCCTCAAGGCGGCCATGAAGGCGCAGGACAAGCGGCGCGTCTCGACGCTTCGGCTGATGAACGCCGCGATCAAGGATCGCGAGATCGCCGCGCGCGGAACGGCCAAGGACAGTGTCGGCAACGCCGACCTGCTCGATCTCTTCGCCAAGATGATCAAGCAGCGGGAGGAATCCGCCGCCATGTACGCGCAGGGCAATCGCCCTGAGCTGGCGGAAGCCGAGCGCGAGGAAATCGCGATCATTCGCGAGTTCCTGCCGCAGCCTCTTTCGGCGGAGGAAGCGCACGACGCCTGCGCCGCGACCATCGCCGAAATCGGCGCGACCTCGATCAAGGACATGGGCCGGGTGATGGCCGCGTTGAAGGAGCGCTATGCCGGCCGGATGGATTTCGCCGAGGCGGGCATGATCGTCAAGGAGCGGCTGAAGTAGCAGCAGCACCCCCCTCAGCGGGCGAACCGCAGGCCGACCCCTTCAAAACGGCGCGGGGCCGCGACATATAACAGCGGCCGCAATCGTGCCGCCGTGCCGGGTTACGTCCGCGCAACCCCCAGCGCCGGAGCGTCGCGGTTTGGCGCGTCGCCTCAAACGCAAGCTCAAATTCTGAAGACCGGCGTCATGCGTGGCTCCGGAGAGCCCCATATGATCGCCCGCATCTTCCACTGGCTCGAAACACGCTACGACCCGTTTCCGCTGTCGCAGCCCGACAAGCCGCCGGCCACTTTCTGGGGCTTCGTTTTCCATTACACGCGGCCCGTCTGGCCGATGATCGCCGCCTCCGCGTTTTTCGCGGCGACCGTGGCGCTGATCGAAGTTTCGCTGTTCGCCTTTCTCGGCAAACTGGTCGACTGGCTGGCCAGCGCGGACAAGGCGACTTTCTGGAACGATCACGGCACCTTCCTGCTCTGGATAGCCGCGCTCGTGCTGTTCCTGCTGCCGGTCCTGAAATTCTTCTACGAGTCCATCGTCCATCAGGGCATCGCCGGCAATTTCACCATGCGCACGCGCTGGCAGTCGCACCGCTACGTGCTGCGCCAGTCGATGGAATTCTTCCAGAACGATTTCGCTGGGCGCGTCGCGACCAAGGTGATGCAGACCGCTGTGGCGGTGCGCGAAGTGGTGATGAAAATCGCCGAAGTGCTGCTGTATGTCGCCATCTACTTCACCGGGGCGGTCGTCCTGTTCGCCGCCTCCGATCTGCGGATGACCGCGCCGATGCTGCTCTGGCTCGGCGGCTATCTCGTAGCGCTCTGGTATTTCGTACCGCGGCTTGGCGCGATCTCGAGCCAGCAGGCGGATGCGCGATCGATCATGACCGGACGCGTCGTCGATTCGTACACGAACATTGCGACCGTGAAGATGTTCGCCCATGCCGACCGCGAGGACGGTTACGCGCGCGACAGCATGAATATTTTTCTCCGCACGGTTCACCGGCAGATGCGGCTCGTCACCATGCTGACCGTCGCGCTCAATATCCTGAACGCCATGCTGCTGGTGTCGGTCACCGCGCTCGCGCTGTATCTCTGGTCGATCTCCGCCGTCACCGCCGGCGCGATCGCCTTCACGGTCGGGCTGGTGATGCGGCTCCAGGGCATGTCGCACTGGATCATGTGGGAGGTCGCGCAACTGTTCGAGAATGTCGGCGTCGTGCATGACGGCATCGAAACGATCGCGCGCGAACGCACCGTCCTCGACAGCGAGGGCGCGCAGCCCTTGCGGGTGACGCGGGGCGAAATCCGATACCAGAATATCTGCTTCAACTACGGCAAGGACCCGGAAACCGGACGCGGCGCGGTCATCGACGATCTGTCGCTGACCGTGCGTCCGGGCGAAAAGGTCGGGCTTGTGGGGCGCTCCGGCGCCGGCAAGTCGACGCTCGTCTCGCTGCTGCTGCGCTTCCACGACCTCGACTCGGGGCGCATCCTGATCGACGGGCAGGATATCGCCGGGGTCGCTCAGGACAGCCTGCGCGAAAATATCGGCATGGTGACGCAGGACACATCCCTGCTGCATCGCTCGGTGCTGGAGAACATCCAGTATGGCCGGCCCGAGGCGAGCAAGGCGGACGCGATTGCTGCGGCGAAGAAGGCGGCGGCGCACGATTTCGTCACCGGCCTGGCGGACCTTGCGGGCCGCACCGGCTATGACGCCCATGTCGGCGAGCGGGGCGTGAAGCTGTCCGGCGGGCAGCGCCAGCGTGTCGCCATTGCGCGCGCTCGTCAATAATCCGTCCATCCTGCTCGCCGACGAACCGACCGGAAACCTGGATTCGAAGACGGGCAACGAGATCATGGG
>JBKJVQ010000258.1:0-2565 GCA_046717125.1 Methyloligellaceae bacterium | reverse complement strand
GTCTGAGGACACGCAGAATGGGACCCGGGTAAAATCATTAATCGGGTGCCCGGCGCGGTGAAGACAGGAAAAACTGTTGCAAAGAGCATAAAAACTGCTATTTAGGGATTGGAAGAGGACACTGCCTTGCCGACCATATTGCTTTCTCCGACATTCGTTCGTTGTGCCGCCACGGCACCGAACCTACGCAAGACGGATTTTTTCGATACTCAGTGTCCCGGATTCCTTCTTGAGGTCCGACGGTCTGGGGGTAAAACGTTCTACCAGCGCTACCGTGATTGCCACGGTCGGGAACGGCAATTTAAGATCGGGTCAGCGAGCATACTTTCGGTAGTGCAGGCGCGCAAGAAGGCAAAGAGCATACTAGCGCAGGCATTGCTTGGCGATGATCCTCAGCGGGAGAGAAAGGCGCTTCGCCAGATAGGCACCCTCAAGCAATTCGTCGAGTCTAACTACCTACCATTCATTAGAGTCAACAAGCGAAGTTGGCGGACTGATGAAACCTTACTCCGGCTACATATTCTTCCTGACATGGGCGGATACACGCTCGACGGCGTAACGAGCGCTCACGCCGCGTCCCTCATCGAGCGGATGCGCGAGAAGGGTTATTCAAGCGGGACAACTAACAGGATCATCATACTCCTGCGGTTTATTTTTCGACTTGCTCAAAAATGGAAGGTGCCGGGGGCTGGAGCGTGCCCGGCGGCCGGTCTTCGCACCGTGCCAGACAACTGTTGTCAGCGCTTCCTTTCGCGTGAGGAGGTGGAACGCTTAGTAGCAGCACTAGACAGGGACATGAATCAAACAGCGGCAAGAGCAATTCGTCTGCTGCTTCTGACCGGCGCAAGGCGGAATGAGATAACGCAGGCTCGTTGGGAATACGTGAATTGGTCTAATAAAACTTTGCTGGTCCCAGTGGCGAAGTCGGGTCGACCCCGATGTATTGCGCTCAACTCGGTGGCGCTGGAACTCTTAGAATCTATTATTCCCGTTCCGGGAAACCCTTTCGTGTTCCCGTCAAAGGTAACCGGTCGGCCGAGTGCGTCCCTTCACTTCCCTTGGCTGCGAATCCGAAAAACGGCGGGATTGCTCGACGTGCGCTTGCATGACCTTCGCCATTCGTATGCAAGCTTCTTAGTGAACCACGGTGTCTCCTTATATGTAGTCCAGCATCTATTAGGGCATACGCAGCCACGAATGACCCAGCGGTATGCGCATCTTGTTCAACAAACACTGAGTGATGCGGCCGGTGTTGTAGGTGATCTTGTGCGTCAGGCCGAAGTGGTTGGGCAAATCCCTACTTTTTTGGTTGAGGGCTCAAAGCAGCTCGAGGAACATTCAATCGAAAGCCACCACTGGGATCGTTCTCGAACGCAATGCCTGCGCGATTAAACTCGCTCTCGATTGCCAAGCTGGTCGACCGCCGAATGTCGCTGGCGGCCTGCTCAAGTCGATGAATGGACCGTTGTGTCAGATGAGCTCGCTCGGCAAGTTCGGCTTGGCTCCAGCCGAGCACAGCCCTTGCCGCGCGCACCTTAGCAGCAAAACTAAGCCGATCATCATTGACGAGATCCTTCATTCGTTTCTTTCTCGGCTTTCGCATTGCGCGCTCACCGCCGCATATAGTCGTTCTTATGCAAAAAACCCCCGGCCGCGAGGCCGGGGGCTGTAGCTGATCCAGCAATGATCAGGCGATCATGGCCAGAAGTTACGCTGCAGGCGCAGGATCGAGGCCCACACGCCCTCGCTCGACGGCACGTAGAGGCCCGCCGCACGGCCGCCAGCACCGGCGAAGTTCATCCGGACAGTGCTCGCGTCGTGCTTCTGCTCAACCCGCGAGTACATCACTTCCAGGCCGATATCGAACTGCGGCGCCGGGTTCCAGATGGTACGGGTGCCGACTGCCCAGACGTCGAAGTCTGGATTGCAGCCGTTGACCGCACCGGTCGCGAAGTTCGGTGTCGCACCAGCAGCGGTGCGGACCGGACCGACCGGTGACGCGCAGAATATGGCCGTCGCATTCGCATTGTAGTCCGCGACGGTGTAGCTGCCGAAGACCGACGTACGCAGGGCCGGGGTCCAATAGTGCTCAAGAGCACCGTTGATCGCCCAGAACCGCGTCAACTCCAGACCGCTACCGCCAAGCGCGCCGGCGCTGGCAGCCGTTGGCCCGATCCTATTGGCGAACACCGCGTCGAGTGCCCACGCCGCCGCGACGTTCCCGCCGTTGAAGCGCTGGTACTTGTTGGTGGTGCCGACGCTGTCAGACCAGCCAACGTAGCTCGAGCTGCCTTCAGACACCGTGCCTTCGACGTAGAACCTGTCGCCCTTCGCCCACGGCAGGTTGATCACGATACCCGCCGCCGCGGCCCAGCCCCACTTGTCGGCGGGAGAGAGACCTGTATGTCCGCCCGGACCGGCGAAGCTCGTTGCAGACAGAGGGGTCGTGAGGTTGTTGCCGTAGTAACCGGCGCGAACCTGGTGCAGAGCACCCGCGATCTGTGCGGAGCCCCAAGCCTGGTCGACACGGAGCGAACCGACGATGTCGGGAACGCCCTGCGCCGC
>JBKJVQ010000257.1:0-8960 GCA_046717125.1 Methyloligellaceae bacterium | reverse complement strand
GCGCGTCGCCTTCGTAACGGCATGACAGACGCCGAGCGAAAGCTCTGGCGTGCGTTGAAAGAATGGGCGTTCTTCGGGAGGTACATCCGGCGGCAGGCTCCCATCGGACGCTACATTGCGGATTTCGTTTGTCACGAAGCGCGACTGGCAATCGAACTGGATGGCGGTCAACACGCGGAGGATCGCGTCATGGCGCGCGACGGCCGCAGAACCGCTTGGCTTGAATCGCAGGGCTATCGCGTGCTCCGTTTCTGGAACAACGACGTGCTCGCAAACATCGAGGGCGTCATAGGGATCATCGAAGCTGAACTGAAGACCCCCACCCCTGTCCCCTCCCCACAAGGGGGAGGGGGACGCAAGAGGCGTCGACCCCGATCTTCTCGGGAGTTACATCCTGCGACCGGGTTGGAGGACGCGCTTCCTTCACCCAGTAACGGGTCTACTCCCTCCCCCTCGATGGGGGAGGGCTGGGGTGGGGGTGAACTTTCATTGCCCAAGTCAGGCGTCGGCAATGCCTGACCTCCTGCTCGAACTGTTCTCCGAAGAAATCCCGGCGCGCATGCAGGCGCAAGGCGCGGCCGATCTTGTGCGCATGATGAAAGAGGGACTGAAAGCGCACGGGCTCGACGTCGGCGACGGCAAGCCTTACGCGACGCCGCGCCGGCTGGCGCTGCACATCACGGAGCTGCCTGAGCGCTCGTCCGATGTCCGCGAGGAGAAGAAGGGCCCGCGCGTCGGCGCGCCGGATCAGGCGATCCAGGGCTTCCTGAAATCGGCCGGCCTCTCCTCGCTCGATCAGGCTGAAATCCAGTCGGACAAGAAGGGCGACTACTACATTGCCCGCATCGCACGCGCCGGCCGTCCGACCGCCGAGATTGTCGCCGACATCGTGCCCGACATCGTGCGGCGTTTTCCCTGGCCGAAATCGATGCGCTGGGGCGCGGGCCGGCTGCGCTGGGTCAGGCCGCTGCATTCGATCGTCTGCCTGCTGAACGGCCAAATCGTGCCGTTCGAGATCGACGGCATCGCAAGCGGCAACAAGACGCTCGGCCACAGATTCTTGAGCCAAGGCACATTCGCCGTCAGCGGCTTCGACGATTATCTCGAGAAGCTGGAAGATGCGCACGTCGTGCTCGATCCGGAATTCCGCAAGCGGACCATTCTCGATCGCGCGCGCGCGGCGGCGGCGGAGGGAGGCGGATCGCTGGTCGAAGACGATGGGCTGGTTGCGGAAAATGCCGGGCTGACGGAATGGCCGGTGCCGCTGTTCGGCAAATTTGACGAAGTCTTTCTCGACATGCCGCCCGAAGTCCTCAGCACGGCGATGAAGGCGCATCAGAAATGCTTCTCCGTGCGGGGTTCCGGGGACAATCTGACGAACAGTTTCGTGCTCGTCGCCAATCTCGATACGAAGGACGGCGGCAAGGCGATCGTCGAGGGCAATGAACGGGTAATCCGTGCACGGCTTTCGGACGCAAAATTCTTTTGGGATCAGGATCGCCAGACCCTGCTTCAGGATCGCGTCCTGAAGCTGAAGGAGATTACGTTCCACGAAAAGCTCGGCACGCAGTACGAGCGCACCAAGCGCATCATGGCGCTGGCGCGCGAACTGGCTCCGATCGTGGGCGCGGACCCAGACGAAGCCGAGCGAGCCGCGATCCTCGCCAAGGCCGATCTCGTCACGGGCATGGTCGGCGAGTTTCCGGAGCTGCAGGGCCTGATGGGCCGCTATTACGCGCTCGACCAGGGCGAGCTGCCGGAAGTCGCGAACGCGATAGCCAGCCATTACAAACCGCTCGGGCCGAACGACGACGCGCCGCGCGAGCCTGTCTCGATGGCGCTCGCGCTCGCCGACAAGCTCGACATGCTGGTTGGTTTCTGGGCGATCGGCGAAAAGCCGACGGGTTCGAAAGACCCCTACGCGCTGCGCCGCGCCGCGCTCGGGGTTATCCGTATCGTGCTGGAGAATGGGCTGCGCCTACGTCTGGGAGATTACTTACCGGGACACATGCACCTGTTTCAGGAGGTGCACGGATCGTCTTTTGGAGCAGCGTTCGACGCCGAAAGTTTCAATGCATTTTTCCCCGACCGGCTGAAGGTCTATTTGCGCGACCGTGGCGCGCGTCACGATCTGATCGATGCGGTCTTCAATATCGAAAGCAGCGCCGGCCTCGTCATGATGGTGCGCCGGGTCGAGGCGTTGGGTGCGCTGCTCGGCACGGACGACGGCGCGAACCTGCTCGCCGGCGTAAAGCGGGCGTCGAATATTCTGCGCATCGAGGAGAAGAAGGACGGCGCGAATTACGTCGATGCGCCGGATCCTGTCCTCTTCGCGCAGGACGAGGAACGCGCGCTCTCGGGCGCGATCGACGGCGTAACGGAGGAAGCGCATCGGGCGATCGAAGCCGAAGACTTCGAGTCCGCGATGCGCGCCTTGGCGCAGCTGCGCGCGCCGGTCGACGCCTTCTTCGACAAGGTCACGGTCAACGCGACCGATCCGGCGTTACGCGAAAACCGGCTGAAGCTGTTGAATCAAATTCGCGCGGCGACCCGCGAAGTCGCTGATTTCACGAAGATCGAAGGATAGGCCATGCCGGCCCGCATCACCCTCATTTCCCTCGGTGTCCGTGATGTTGCATCCGCGACAGCATTCTACGAGAAGCTCGGCTTCGCGAAATCGAACAGAGCGAGCGTCGAGTCGACCTCGTTCCTGAAAGCGGGCGGTGTCGTCATCTCCCTGTTCGGCCGCGCGGCGCTGGAGGAGGATGGCCAGGCCGCCTCGGTCTGGACCGGCAATGGCGGCATCTCCCTCGCGCAGAACCTGGACTCCGAAGCCGAGGTCGACGCGTTCATGGCGCTGGCCGAAAGATCCGGCGCGCGCATCCTGAAGCCGGCCAGCAAGACGGTCTGGGGCGGATATACAGGGACCTTCGCCGACGCGGACGGGCATGTCTGGGAGATCGCGCACAATCCGTTTTTTCCGCTGGATGACTCCGGCGCGATCGCGCTTCCGGACTGATGGCGGAGTCGGACCATCTCTTCGTCTACGGCACGCTGCGGCGACACAGCCCGCACAGGATGGCGGCATGGCTCGCGTCCCGCGCCGCGTGGATCGCCGAAGCGAGCATGCCGGGCACGCTGTACGATTGCGGTCCCTACCCCGTCTCCGTTGCAGGATCCGGTCTCGTCCTGGGCGATCTCTACCGCCTCCGTGATCCGCAGCCCACGCTTGCCAGGCTGGACGACTACGAAGGCTGCGCGGCCGCAGGCGACGATCTCTACCGTCGACTTACGGTGACGGTGCGCCGCGATGCGAAACGCGAAATGAAGACTTTCGCGTATCTCGCAATATCACCGCCGAAAAATGCGCAAATCATCTCGGGCGGCGACTGGCTCGCGCACATTCGCACGCGAGGTCCGGTTGTTCGCGCCAGTGCGAGCCGGTAAGACTGGGCCGATGTTCGGCCCGAATCTGTCGCGATGAACGACGCGCCCCAATCCTGGACACCGTGGATCTTTCGCTTCGGCGGCGGCATGGCCGACGGCAACGCCGCGATGCGCGACCTGCTCGGCGGTAAAGGCGCCAATCTCGCCGAGATGGCGAAGCTTGGCCTTCCAGTGCCGCCCGGCTTCACCATCACGACGGAAGTGTGCGAGGCGTATTACAGCCATGACGGCGTGCTGCCCGAACGGCTCAAGGCCGAAATGGGGCCAGCGCTCAAATTTTTGGGCGACGTCGCCGGCGCACGTTTCGGCGATCCAGACAATCCGCTGCTCGTCTCCGTGCGCTCCGGCGCGCCGGCATCCATGCCCGGTATGATGGACACCGTGCTCAATCTCGGCCTGAACGATGAGACGGTGGAAGGCATGGCGCGGCAATCCGGCGACGCGCGCTTCGCTTACGATTCCTATCGGCGCTTCATCCAGATGTACGCCGATGTCGTGCTCGGCGTGGACCACGGCACGTTCGACGATCTGCTCGAACACGACAAGCGCCTGCACGGCTATGAGGCCGACACTGAGCTCGACGCGGCGGACTGGCAGCGCGTCATTGGCGCATATAAATCCGCAATCGAGGAAGAGCTCGGAACGGCCTTCCCCCAAGACATCCGCGAGCAGCTCTGGCGCGCGGTCGCGGCCGTGTTCGGTTCCTGGCGCAATGCCCGCGCGACCACCTATCGGCGGCTGCACAATATTCCCGACACGGGGGGGACGGCCGTGACGGTGCAGGCAATGGTGTTCGGCAATGCCGGCGTGAACAGCGCGACGGGTGTTGCCTTCACCCGCAACCCGTCCACCGGCGAGAAGCAGCTCTATGGCGAATTCCTCGTCAACGCGCAGGGTGAGGATGTGGTCGCCGGCCTGCGCACGCCGCAATCGCTGACGGAAGCGGCGCGCGTCGACACGGGCTCGCGCGAGACGTCGATGGAAACGCTGATGCCGGATTCGTTCGCCGAGCTCTTCCGGCTTACGGACCGGCTCGAGCGCCATTACCGCGACATGCAGGACATCGAGTTCACGATCGAGGACGGCACGATCTGGCTGCTCCAGACGCGTGAGGGAAAGCGGACGACAAAGGCTGCGCTCAAGATCGCGGTCGACCTCACTGACGAGGGCGTGCTGTCGAAGGAGGAGGCGGTGCTTCGGATCGATCCTGCTCAGCTCGAGCAGATACTGCATCCGACGCTCGATCCCTCTGCAGAGACTCGCGTCATCGCCAAGGGCTTGCCTGCGTCACCGGGCGCTGCGTCAGGCGAGATCGTGTTCGATCCGGATGAGGCCGAACGGCTGAAATCGCAGGGCCACAAGCTGATCCTGGTACGGACCGAGACGAGCCCCGAAGATATTCACGGCATGCACGCCGCCGCCGGCATCCTAACCTTGCGCGGCGGCATGACCAGCCACGCGGCGGTGGTGGCCCGCGGCATGGGCCGCCCCTGCGTATCAGGTGCGAATGGCCTGATGATCGACGAGAAGGGCGGCACGCTGACCGCATCGGGGATCGTGCTCCGGACCGGCGACCTCATCACCATCGACGGCGCGACTGGGCGCGTCATGGCCGGATCCGTGCCGATGATCCAGCCGGAAATGACGGAAGATTTCACGACGCTTATGGAGTGGGCCGACAGCTTCGCCCGCATGGGCGTGCGCGCAAACGCCGAGACGCCGCGCGATGCGCGCCAAGCGTCGGATTTCGGCGCCGCCGGCATCGGACTGTGCCGCACCGAGCATATGTTCTTCGATTCAGAGCGCATCCGAATAGTGCGCGAGATGATCCTCGCGGCGGACCGGGAGGGACGTGAGAGCGCGCTCGCCAGGCTGCTGCCGATGCAACGCGCCGACTTCGTGGAGCTGTTCCGGATCATGGGCGACCGGCCAGTGACGATCCGCCTGCTCGATCCCCCCCTGCACGAGTTCCTGCCGCGCGGAGAACCTGAGATGCGCGAGGTGGCGCATGCGCTCGGTATCCCGTTCGAGAGGATCGCGCGCCGGGTCGCGGCGCTGTCCGAGTTCAATCCCATGCTCGGCCATCGCGGCGTGCGCCTCGCCATCACCTATCCCGAAATCATAGACATGCAGGCGCGCGCGATTTTTGAGGCGGCGATCGAAGCGACTGCCGAAAATGTGGAGATCATGGTTCCGCTGGTCGCGCTGAAGCAGGAGCTGGATTTTGTTGCGGAGCGCATTGGCCGGGTCGCGGAGCGTGTGCGCGAGGAAACAGGGATCATGCCGCCATACACGCTGGGCGCCATGATCGAGCTTCCGCGCGCCTGCCTGAAGGCGGGCGAACTCGCCGAGACCGCTTCGTTCTTCTCGTTTGGCTCGAACGATCTGACCCAGACCGTTTTCGGCCTGAGCCGGGACGATTCGGCGAGTTTCCTCGGCGAATACATGTCGCGAGAGATGATAGGCGCCGATCCGTTCGCCTCGCTCGACGAGGAAGGTGTCGGCGAGTTCATCGCGATCGCCGTCGAGCGCGGACGGAAGGCGAGGCCCGGCGTCAAATTCGGCATTTGCGGCGAGCACGGTGGCGACCCCGCTTCGATCGATTTCTGCGAGAGGATCGGGCTCGATTATGTGTCCTGCTCGCCGTTCCGGGTCCCGGTCGCGCGCCTCGCCGCTGCGCAGGCGACGTTGCGGCGGGAACATCGCGCGTCATGAGCAGCGCGCATTCCTCTGAAGTTCACGCGTGACCGATCTCGAATCCCTCCGCAAAGGCGGGAAGCGCGCGATGGCGATGGCGCTGGCGCGGATCGAGCGCGAGTCCGAGACGGCGGAGACCGCCGCCCTGCTCGATGCGGCATGGGAGGCGCAAACCGGACAGGCGTTCGGACTGACCGGGCCGCCGGGCGTGGGCAAGTCGACCCTGGCCGATCGCATCATCCAATGCTGGCGGCGCGATGGTTTGCGCGTTGGTGTCATCGCGGTCGATCCGTCGTCTGCCACGACCGGCGGCGCATTGCTCGGCGATCGCACGCGGCTCGTACTCGATCCCGACGACGCGGGCTTGTTCGTGCGGTCGCTTGCGGCACGCGGCGTGTTGGGCGGATTGAGCGAGCTGGTCTTTCCGGCGCTTGTCTTGATGCGCGCGGCCTATGACCGCGTCCTGATCGAGAGCGTGGGCGTCGGACAGTCCGAGACCGGGATCGCAGCCGTCGCCGATACGGTCGTGCTGTGCGTACAGCCTGGCGCCGGTGATGCACTGCAATTCATGAAGGCCGGCATCATGGAAGTGCCGCACATCGCGGCGGTGACCAAATCCGATCTCGGCCCGATGGCGTCGCGCGCCGCTGCGGACCTGAAAGGCGCGCTCGGCCTGAGCTCGGGCCCGGAACCCGGATGGGAAACGCCTGTTCTGACCCTTTCGGCGACGACCGGCGACGGCATCGGTGATCTCATTGGCGCATTCGATCGCCGTGCCGCCTGGCTGCGAGAGGAGGGCCGGCTGATGCGGCGGCGCACCGATCAGGCGCGGGTGTGGCAGGAGACGGCAATCGCGGCGCGCTACGGGTTGGAAGGGTTAACGATTTCACGCGCCGCCCTGCACGAGGGGAAGAATGAGTCACCATTTTCGGCCGTTCGGAGCATTTTTGGCCGGATTTCCGTGGATTTTGCGCCGCCCTGTTGAGCGCGGAATGTCACCATAATTCTTCCCAACTTGCTGATCATGGTGTTTAATAATGATTAACGGGGGTCGGGGACGAAGGGGACAGGTTTACGCTTGGTAAACCAATTTCTCGCTTAAATGCCCGACATGTGAGCTAGGGCGTTCGCGCGCCACAATTAGAAAAATGCGCGGACGCTTGAGGGGGATGCGACCGTCGGGGCACGGCGGTACGCCTTCCTGATTGGTTGAACGAGGCTCAGGGAGGCAGCATGAGTCTGCGCTCGTCGAACCGTGTGTGGCGTCTTGCCTTTGCGTTGACGCCCTTTCCGGTCGTGGCGCTGGGCTATTTCGCCGCCCAGCCCGGCACTCAATTTGCTTTCCAGCTTGAAGTGCTTCTCTCCGGCGCCGGATCGGCTCATAGCCGTCCGGCCATATCGCGCGAACAGGCGATGACTCATCGCCCCACGCTCGGCCCCGAAGCGCTGAAATTCTTCGCGCATCGCGGCAAGGGTCCGCGCGTCGACCAGTTCTCTGAGGTCGAGCTCGCGGTGAACAATCACAGCCTTCAGCCGGTCGCAGCGACGTTCGGGCCTTTCGGCGATCTGACCGGCGCGTTGAGCCCAGGCCGCGCGCCGTTCGGCATGGCTGCGCATGGCGCAAAACGCAATCGCCAGCATTCGGCGACAGACATCATGCGCATGACGGGCGGCGGGACGCCTGAGCAGACCGCGGCGATGTTCATGATCTCGCCTGTCGGCGTCTCGGGCGACGCGTATGTCGCCGCCGACGGCAGCGAAGGTCTGCTGAAGCGCGCGGCCTGGAAACCGTCCAAGGACGATTTCCTCGTCTATCAGGGCGAGACCGAAGCGGAATTCCAGGAGCGGGAGCGGCGCTGTCTCGCCACCGCGATCTATTTCGAGGCGCGCGGCGAACCGGTCGAAGGCCAGCAGGCCGTGGCGCAGGTTGTCATGAACCGCGTGCGCAGCCCGCTCTATCCCGACACGATCTGCGGGGTCGTTTATCAGGGGCAGAATCGCGGCACCGGCTGCCAGTTCTCGTTTACCTGTGACCGCAAGACCGACAACGCCAAGGATCATCCCCGCTGGGAACTCGCCATGTCGATCGCGCGCGACGTGACCGCAGGCAAGGTCTGGCTGGATGACATCGGCTATTCGAGCCATTACCACGCGACCTATGTGCGGCCCGTCTGGGTGCGGCACATGAACAAGCTCAAGCAGGTGGGCCGACACATCTTCTATCGGCTGAAGAAGGAAGACCCCTACATCGTTGAGGAAATCGCCAACGAGGCGGCCAACCAGGACAACGAGACCGCCGCGACCGACGATAAGATTCCCGAGGACAATGCAGTGAAGTCGCAGGAGCAGATCGCGGGCGTGGAGACGGTCGCGTCTGCATCGCAGTCGCCCTCTCCGGACTCGGCGAACTTCTTCTCGTTCAGCAACGTCTTCAGCGGTCTGGAATCCAGTCAAGGCCCAAGTCTAGGGTTGTCGTCGAGTGAGTAAGCGCGCCTGACGAAATCAGGTCGACGCCTGTCTCGGCGATTGCCCGCACCGTGTCCAGCCGCACGCCGCCCGACGCCTCCGTGACCATTCGACCGGCGATACGGCGCACGGCTTCGGTCAGTGTCGCGATGTCCATATTGTCCAGCAGCACGGCATCGACCGGGAGTTCGAGCACCTCGTCGATCTGGGCGAGCGTATCGACTTCCACCTCGATCTTTATCATGTGACCCGTCCCCCTACGCACACGCGTCACGGCCTGCGCGATGCCGCCAGCGGCCGCGATGTGGTTGTCCTTGATGAGGACGGCATCGTAGAGGCCGAAGCGGTGG
>JBKJVQ010000256.1:0-4546 GCA_046717125.1 Methyloligellaceae bacterium | reverse complement strand
CGGAAAGCCCGTGCTGTTCCTGCACCCGAAGGATTTCTGCGGTACGCTCGTCGAGCTTGAGCAGGCCTGACGCGATGACTTGGGTTCTCGGCGCGGCGATCTATTTCATAACCTGGTGGATCGTGCTGTTCGCCGTGCTGCCCATCGGCGTCCGGACCCAGTGGGATGAGAACAGTGTCGAGCCTGGCACGGCCGACAGCGCGCCGACGGCGCCGCGGCTGCTGTTCCGCATCGGCCTGACGACCCTGATCGCAACGGTCATCTTCTGCATCATCTGGGCAATGATGACTTTCGTCCGGCTGGACGACATCCCGTTTCTGCCGCGCTTCGAGCCGAACTGACTTGAGGGCAGGCAGAAAAAGAAAAGCAAGGCGCGAGGCCTTGCTAAAAAATGCTCCTTTATCCGATGGGCGTCCCCCACTCGGGGTTCGCTCATACGGCCGGCGCCCACCAATCGTCCGGATTAGCCCGGACCGGCGCTTCAGGAGTCCTATCCTCCCAAGACTTGGACCAGGTTCCTGATCACGCAAGGACTAAGACTTAATCTCAGGTCCTGAACACGGTCCATGTGAGGGCGGAACCTAACTGACGCGCGGCCCATTGTCACGCCTTTGCACGTGATATTGCATCGAAATTCGGATCGCGGATTAGAGCCGCCTTAACGCCATACCCGGCAGTATGAGTCATGCGCATTTCGGCTCAACCCGCAGGATCGGTTCTGGTCAGTTTGGCCGGATCCTTGCTAGCGGCGACTGTCGCCATGACGGCCGTCGATGCACGCAGCGAGGTTATCACCAACGACGCGCCGGTCGGGCGGTTTTCCAACGATCTGCATCAGCAGGAAGGCATCGTCGCAGGCCCGCACTGCGAGCCCGCGCCATCGCCGGCCTATGATGCCACCTACCGACCGGGCGTCGACGCCTACGGCAATCCGGTCATCCCCGCCGAAAGCCCGAGGCCGCGCTATCAACTGGAACTGGGCGCGGCGATTCCCCTTGGGGAGGGCCAGGCTTTCGCAACACTGACCCCCGACCAGAACGGCGCGAACATGACAGGCGGGGACTGCCTGCCTCCCAAGTAGCTGGCGATTTGCCGGGATTGCTTCACCGCGACGAACTGAGATAAGAGCCGCGCAGCCTTCGCGCAGGCTTCGGCTTTGCGCGACCGCAGCACCTTCCGTCGATCCGAGCGGTTCATGCGCCTCAGCCAGTATTTCCTGCCGACGCTCCGCGACGAGCCGACGGAAGCCGAGATCATCTCGCACCGGCTGATGCTGCGCGCCGGCATGATCCGCCAGGCGAGCGCCGGCATCTATTCCTGGCTGCCGCTCGGCCATCGCGTCCTGCGCAAGATTGAACGCATCGTGCGCGAGGAGCAGGACCGGGCAGGGGCGATCGAACTGCTCATGCCGACCATTCAATCGGCGGAGCTGTGGCGCGAGAGCGGCCGCTACGACGACTACGGCAAGGAGATGCTACGCATCCGCGACCGGCAGGATCGCGACCTGCTCTATGGCCCGACCAACGAAGAGCTGATCACCGAGATTTTCCGCAGCGGCGTGAGGTCGTATCGCGACCTGCCGCGGACGCTGTATCACATCCAGTGGAAGTTCCGCGATGAGGTTCGGCCGCGCTTCGGGGTCATGCGCGGGCGGGAGTTCCTGATGAAGGACGCCTATTCCTTCGACCTGACGAAGGACGAGGCGCGCAAGTCCTATAACCGTATGTTCGTCGCTTATCTGCGCACCTTCGCGCGCATGGGGCTGAAGGCGATCCCGATGGCGGCCGATACCGGCCCTATCGGCGGCGATCTCAGCCACGAATTCATCATCCTGGCTGAGACGGGCGAGTCGGAAGTATTCTGCGATCGCGCGCTGGTCGAGACGCCCCTGCCGGACTCGATCGATTACAGCGCCGACCTCGAACCGCTGATCGAAAGCTTCACTTCACGCTATGCGGCAACGTCGGAGAAGCACGACGCGGCGCGGTTCGAATGCGAGGTCGCGACAGCCGACCGTCTGAGTGCGCGCGGCATCGAGGTCGGCCACATTTTCTACTTCGGAACCAAGTATTCCGAGCCCATGCAAGCGCGCGTGCAAGGCCCGTCCGGCGACTGGATCACGCTCGAGATGGGCTCCTACGGCATCGGCGTATCGCGGCTTGTCGGCGCAGTGATCGAGGCGCATCACGACAAGGCCGGCATCATCTGGCCGGAGAGCGTCGCGCCGTTCGAGGTGGGGCTCATCAGTCTCAAGCCCGGCGCCGAAAACGTCGACGGCGCCGTCAAAACGGTTCAATTCCAGCTTGAAACGGCGGGACTTGAGGTGCTGATCGATGACACGAACGAGCGGGCCGGCGCTAAATTCGCCAATATGGATTTGATCGGCCTGCCGTGGCAGGTGATTGTCGGCCCCAAAGGCGTCGAGGCCGGCGAGATCGAGATCAAGCGGCGGGCGGATGGTTCGCGCCATACGCTGCCGCTCGACGCTGCCGCGAAATTTATTGCGGAGAAGATCACGGAGCGCACGCGTCCATGAGCGAAACCGCCGACACGAAACCGTTTGCGCCGTTCGAGTGGCTGCTGGCCGGCCGCTATTTGCGTGCGCGCCGGCGCGAGGGCTTCATCTCGGTCATCGCCGGCTTCTCGTTTCTCGGCATCATGCTGGGCGTCGGAACGCTCATCATCGTCATGGCGGTGATGAACGGCTTCCGTCAGGAGCTTTTCAGCAAGATTCTCGGCCTGAACGGGCACGTCATCGTGCAGAGCGTCTCGGGACGGTTCACCGACTACAACGATGTCGCCGAGCGTATCCGCAAGGTGCCGGGCGTAAAGCAGGTTCTGCCGCTGGTCGAAGGGCAGGCCATGATCTCGACACCGACCGCCGCGAGCGGCGTGCTGGTGCGTGGTCTTTCCGAGAAAGACCTCACGGCGCTGACCGGCGTTTCGGAGAAAATCCGGTTCGGCAGCCTGAAAGGTCTCGACCAGAAGCCCGGCCTCGTCATTGGCGCGCGCCTCGCCAATTCCTTCAGCGTTCAGGTGGGCGACGAGCTGACGCTGGTTGCGCCGCGCGGGGCGACCACGCCCATGGGCACGACGCCGCGGATCAAGCGCTACCCGATCGCGGCAATCTTCGAACTCGGCATGACGGAATACGATTCCGGCATCGCCTTCCTCCCTCTCAACGAGGCGCAGCTCTATTTCAGCCAGCCGCAACGCGTGACCGTGCTCGAAGTGCTCATCGACAAGCCGGACCGCGTTGGCGAGCTGCGTGACGAGATCATGAGGGCCGGCGGGCCGACCATCTATATCAGCGACTGGCGCGAGCGGAATGCCAGCTTCTTCGACGCGCTGCAGGTGGAACGGAACGTGATGTTCCTGATTCTGACTCTGATCGTTCTCGTCGCGGCGCTGAATATCGTCTCGGGACTGATCATGCTGGTGAAGGACAAGGGGCAGGACATCGCCATATTGCGCACGATGGGCGCGACGCGCGGCGCCGTGATGCGCGTGTTCTTCATCACCGGCGCGAGCATCGGCGTGATCGGCACGATTGCGGGCCTGCTGATCGGCATCCTTGTCTGCGCCAATATCGAATCGATCCGTCAATTCATCGCCTGGTCGACGAATACCGATCTGTTTTCCTCCGAGCTCTACTACCTGTCGCGCATGCCGGCGCAGATGGACCCCAGCGAAACATTGTCCGTCGTCATGATGGCTTTGGAGCTTTCGCTGCTCGCCACGCTTTATCCGGCCTGGCGCGCCTCACGTCTCGACCCGGTCGAGGCGCTCCGCTACGAGTAGCGGTGTGGACCAGAGACATGAACGATCGCCGATCTTGCGGCTGGCGGACCTCACGCTCGCCTATCGGCAGGGCGCGCGCGAAATCCATGTCCTGAAAGGCGCATCCGCCGATCTGCATGCGGGCGAGGCCGTGGCGCTGGTCGGACCCTCCGGCTCGGGCAAGTCATCCTTGCTGCATATTGTCGGATTGCTGGACCGCCCCGGCGCCGGGGAGATCGTCATCGATGGCCGCGACTGCGTGGCGATGTCGGATCGCGAGCGGACCCGCACGCGCCGCCGCGACATTGGTTTTGTCTATCAGTTCCATCATTTGCTGCCGGAGTTCTCGGCGCTCGAAAACGTGGTGCTGCCGCAGCTCATCCTCGGGCGCTCGCGCAAGGAGGCCGACGCCCGCGCGCGCGATCTGCTGGGGCGGCTCGGGCTCGGCGAGCGCGTCGAGCATCGGCCGGCAGAACTGTCGGGCGGCGAACAGCAGCGCGTCGCCATCGCACGCGCCCTCGCCAACAACCCGAAGGTACTGCTCGCCGACGAGCCGACCGGCAATCTCGATCCGCCAACGGCCGACGCGGTGTTCAAGCAGCTTCTGGAGATCATCCGGGAAGCGCGCGTCGCCGCCCTGATCGCCACGCACAATTACGAGATCGCCGGCGCCATGCACCGGACCCTGCTGCTGAAGGACGGGTTGCTGGAGGATCATGTGACAGCGGGGCGGTAGAGGACAGCGTGATCGCTTAGTCGCCTGTGC
>JBKJVQ010000255.1:0-34066 GCA_046717125.1 Methyloligellaceae bacterium | reverse complement strand
ATCTCGAACTCGTCACGAAATATCCCCGCGCCGCGGGCACCGCGCTTTTCACGCACAAGGCGTTCGGCGTGCACTTCCTGACGTTCATCGTCGCCTTCGCCGTGATGTGCTCCGGCATCACCTCCGCCTCGACCGCGTCGCGCGCCTTCGCGGCCAATTTTTCCGGTTCCTTCAATCTCGGCCTCGCCGACGGGATCGGCATAACGCTGGTCGGGCTCGCCTTCATGGCCGTCGTCGCGGCGATCAACTATCGAGGCATTAGCGAGAGCGTGAGAGCCAACGTGGTCCTCACTTGCGTAGAGCTGTCCGGCCTCCTGATCGTCATTGTCATCGGGCTGTGGGCGATCGGCGCGGGCCAGGGCGACGTATCGCGCATTACCGAATTCAAGACGTCCGACCAAGGCGGCATCGTCTGGGCGGCGATCGCCGGGACCACGCTCGCCTTCTTCGCCATGGTCGGCTTCGAGCACTCGGTCAACATGGCCGAGGAGACGAAGGACCCGAGCCGCATCTTTCCGTGGGTCCTGTTCGCCGGTCTCCTGATTACCGGCGCGATCTATGTGCTGGTGTCGATCTCCGCGATCACGCTGGTTGCGCCTGCCGAACTCGCGGAAGGCGCGACGCCGCTCCTGAAGGTCGTGGAAGTGGGCGCACCGGGCTTTCCGATCGGCGTGTTCGGCATCATCACGATGTTCGCCGTGGCGAACAGCGCGCTGATCAACATGCTGATGGCAAGCCGCCTCGTGTACGGCATGAGCCGCGAGCGCGTGCTGCCTGCGGCGCTCGGCAAAGTGCACAGGGTCCGGCGGTCGCCTTGGGCCGCGATCCTGTTCACGACGCTGCTTGCTTTCGGGCTGATCCTGTTCGTCGGCGAGGTTCCGACCCTCGGCGGCACGACGGCGCTGCTGCTGCTCTGTGTGTTCACGGTCGTCAACATCGCCGCGCTCGTGCTTCGGCGCGACCCGGTCGACCACAAACACTTCCGCGCACCAACCCTCGTGCCGGTGCTTGGCGCTGTGACCTGTGCGTTTCTGGCGGGGCCCTGGACCGGGCGCGATCCGGTTCAATACCAGATCGCGGGAGTGTTGATCGCGATCGGCGTGGTGCTCTGGGTCGTCACCGTACTGATCAACCGCGCGACGGGACAAGCGCCGAGCGAGCCCACCATGGAAGACATCGGCGGCGGTGGCCCGGTGAATTGAGCAGATCGCCCCGTAACCCTCAGGACTCCAGCCGTTCAGCACCCTTCGCCACGGCGACGATCTCTGCCAGCACGGACACGGCCAGCTCGGCGGGAGACTTGGCGAGCGGTATCAGCCCAATCGGCGATCTGAGCCGCGCGATAGCGTCGTCGGGAACACCCGCCGCGCGCAATGCGGCTTCGCGCGCCGTCTTCGCCACCTCGCTGCCCATCGCCCCGATATACAGGCAGTCGCTCGTCAGCGCCTGCGCAAGAAACGCAATCTCGCGATCATGGTCGTGGAACAGCGTGACGAACGCGCTCCATGGATCCGGCTTCGCAGCTTCGATTGCACCCAGATCGTCGATCAGCACCAAATCGTAACCGGCGGCTTCAGTCATGCGCGCCAGCGCCTCCGCAGCCGGCCCCTGCCCCGCGATTAGAAGGCGCAGCGCCGGCGCGTAGACGCGACGGAACAGATCGCCTTCGCGCGCCGACGCCAGATTGGGTACCACCGTCCGCGCAACGACAAGTGTCTCGCCAGTATTGACTTCGGTCCGCATCTCGAAAGGAATCCGGCGCGCCGCATAGTCGATGGCTGTGTCCAGAGCCGCATCGTGCGGCGCCGGATTGAAATGCAGATCCAGCGCGCCGCCGCAGGGCAGCCTGATGTCGAGATAGGGCGAGCCGCGACCGTACCGCACGATCCGGTTGCGGCCCTCAGCGATAACAAGCCCAGCCTCGGCCGCAACCGCGCCTTCCAGGCATCCGCCGCTGATATAGCCGATCCATTCCCCCGTCTCCGCCACCGCCATCTGCGCACCAAGCGGGCGCGGCGATGACGCTTCGATGCCGACCAGCGTCACCAGCGCGGTACGCAGCCCGCGTGCGCGGAATGTCGCCAGTTGCGGTAGTACGAAGTCGCAATGCGCGCCGAGGACGGCGCTCCCAGACTCAATCGGGACAGTACGCGCCACTATCGACCCACTCCTTGAACAGCTTACCAAACTCTTCCTGCGTGCCGGGCACGGGCTCGCGGCCCTTGCCTGGGTTCCAGCCATAGGCGACCAGCTCGTCTTTGGCGTTGTGCTCGATCAGTTTCTCCATCGACTTGCCGCCGTTGCGCTCCGGGTCTTTGATCTGCCGGCAAATCTCGCCGAGCGACTTGCTTTCCCAGGCCATTTCGATCGGCGCGAGATGCCATTTCGGATTGCCCGGCACTTCGGCGAAATCGACGTTCTGGCTCTGGTGACAGGTCGTGCAGCGCATGGCCGGAGCGCCGAACCCGTCGGCGCCGCGCACGACCGGCGGGTCATGCGGCCGCATATCCTCGCCCTGCTTCGGGATGTCGTCCTTCGGATGGCAGTTCACGCAGCGCGGATGCAGCAGCACCTTGCCGATCTGCGCGAACAGGCCGATCGATTTGGTTTTGGGATCGACCGGTTCTTCTCCCTGCGCCAGCGCGGGTCCTGGATGGCCCGCGACGAGCAGATAGCCGCCAGCGCCGATCGCTCCCGCCGCAATCGCAGCCAGAGCGGCGGCACGAAACATCGAAGTGTTCATGCCTATACTCCCGCCGCGCTGCGGAAGGGCAGTTCCGTCACCCATTGGCCAGTCAATGCTGCCCACGCATTGGCGACGGCCGGCCCGATCGGCGGCACGCCCGGCTCGCCCACGCCGGTCGGCTTCTCGTTCGACTTGATGATCGTAACCTCGACTTCCGGCATCTCGTCGATACGGAGCGAGCGATAGGTATCGAAATTGGTCTGTACGACGCGGCCATGATCGAGCGTGATCTCATCATGCAGGATCGCGCCAAGGCCATAGCCCACGCCGCCTTCCATCTGCGCACGGATGATGTTCGGCGTGACCGCAATGCCGCAATCGACCGCGACCCAGACCTTGTGCACCTTTGGCTTGCCGTCGCTGCCGATCGAGACTTCCACGACCTCGGAGACATAGGAGTTGAAGCTCTCGACCGAAGCGACGCCCCGCGCGCGACCCTCGGGCACGGGTCCGCCCCAGCTGGCTGCCTTCGCCACAGCCTCGAGCGTGCCGGCGAGGCGCGGGTTGACGCCGCGCATCAGCTCGAGCCGGCCTTTCACGGAGTCCTTTCCGGCTGCCTTCAGCACGCGCTCCATGAAGGTTTCGACGGCAAAGCCCGTATGCGTATGCCCGACGGAGCGCCACCAGAGCACCGTCACGCCGGCGTCCGTCGTGTGCAGCGAAACATGCGGATTGGTGATCTTGTATGGCGGATCGAACGCGCCCTCGACCGAGGTCGGATCGATGCCGCCAGTGACGCGCGAGGCAAACGGGCCGCTGCCCATGATCGACTGGCCGACAAGCACATGCTCCCAGCCTGTGATCGCGCCGGACGCATCCAGCCCCGCCTTCATGCGATGCACGAATAGCGGCCGGTAACGTCCCGCCTGCATGTCGTCTTCGCGGGTATAGATGAGCTTGATCGGCCGGTTCTTGCCGATCGCCTTGACGGCCTCAGCGGCTTCGACCGCGACGCCTGCATCGGGCTGCGCACGCCGGCCAAAGCTGCCGCCGGCGAACAGCGTTTCGATCTTCACCTGCGCCGGGTCGAGGCCAAGCACCTGCGCCATGCCCATCTGGTCGAGCGTCTGCGCCTGACTGCCGAACCAGCTCTGGACGCCGTCATCCGTCCAGACCAGCGCGCAGTCGAGCGTCTCCATGGCGGCGTGGGCGAGATAGGGGAAGACATAGGTCGCCTCGACCGTCTTCGCAGCCTCGGCCAGCCCCGCCGCCGTCTTGGCGGGATCGCCCGCCGCGGTCACGCCGGCGCCCGCCGCGAGCTTGCGGTAATAGTCGATGAGCTGGCCGGTCGAGCGGTTCTCCGCGCCTGCCTCGTCCCAATCGATCTGAAGCGCGTCGCGGCCCTTCTTCGCCGGCCAATAGCCTTCGGCATAGACCGCGATCCCCTGCGGGATCTGCTTCACGTCGACCACGCCCTTGATCGCGCGTGCGGCCTTGTCGTCAAAGCTGGCGACCTTGCCGCCAAAGAGCGGCGGGCGGGCGACCAGCACGGTGAGCATGCCGTCGCGATACTGGTCGATCGTGAACATGGCCTTGCCAGTGGATTTGGCGCGGCTGTCGAGCTTCGGCACGTCGGTGCCGATCAGGGTGAAATCTTTCGGATCCTTGAGCGGAACGTCGTCCGGTACCGGCAAAGCCGCGGCCGCCACGGCGAATTCACCATAAGGCGCATCCTTGCCGGACGCTTTGTGCATCAGCCGGCTCTTCGCCGTCGTGATCTCGCCGGCCGGCACACCCCATTCGGCAGCCGCCGCCTGGATCAGCATGGCGCGCGCGAGCGCACCAGCCAGCCGCATCTGGTCCCAGGAATTGGCGATCGCGCTCGAGCCGCCGGTGAGCTGTGCGCCGAGCGCCAGATTGGCGTAGAGCTCAAGATTGGCCGGCGCGCTTTCCGCACGCACCAGCGACCAATCGGCATCGAGTTCCTCGGCCGCGATCGTGGCCAGCCCCGTATAGGGCCCCTGCCCGAACTCGATATGCTTCGACAGCACCGTGACGATATTGTCCGGCGCGATGCGGATGAAGGCATTCGGCTGGACGTTCGCCAGCGCTTCGGCGATCGCGCCTTCGGTTTGCGCGCGCGCCGCCGGAACGGCAAGGCGCAACCCAATGACGAGACCGGCGGAGACCGCAGCCACACCCTTCAGGAAGGTTCGGCGGTCGGAAACGATGTTGATCTGGTTCATGGCGGCTACGCTTTCAGCTTCGCGGCGGCGTCATGGATCGCCGCGCGGATGCGCACATAGGTGGCGCAGCGGCAGATATTCCCCGCCATCGACTGGTTGATGTCCTCGTCGGACGGCGCGGGCAGCGACTGCAGCAGTGCGATCGCCGACATGACCTGGCCGGACTGGCAGTAGCCGCATTGCGGCACGTCGATGCCGATCCAGGCGGCCTGCACCGCCTCGGCCTCGGGCCCGCTCACGCCCTCGATCGTCAAGACCTCAGCGCCATCGATCAGGCCGATCGGCGTGACGCATGACCGGCGCGCCACCCCATCGACATGGACGGTACAGGCGCCGCACTGCGCAACGCCGCAACCGAATTTTGTGCCGGTCAGCCTGAGTTCGTCGCGCAGAACCCAGAGAAGCGGCGTGTCGGGCTCGGCTTCGATCTGCCTTGCCTCGCCGTTGACGGTGATGCTGGTCACAGGGGGATTCCTCGAAATTGGAATAATTCTCAACGACAGTCTGACTCTGGCGCAACAGCCCTGTCCAGCCGATGACGCGACGCAAAATGACCGCGGCCGTCACGGCTGCGTGAAGGGTCCGGCAAGCACGGCCCCGCGCCTCCATCTAAGTGCGGCGGGGACGCCATCCGGATTGTCGGAGCGACGCGCCGGAGACTCAAATGCGCGTTCTGATCCTTGCCATCGTCCTTTGTGTCTCGGCGGGCGGGGGCCAAGCCGATCGCACGTTCACGGGAGATTATTTCCCATATCGTGCATTCGACGCCCTAACCCATGACAGGATCGAAATTCCCGGAGCGACGCTCGTCGTCGGATTCGCACCCGGCCGCCTGTCTCTGCCGGAAGCCCGCGTCCGGAACTGGATCGAACGCGCAGCAAATATCGTTTCGTCTTACTACGGACGATTCCCGGTAAAATCCGCTCGTATCCTGATCGTGCCGCAATCCGGCAAGGGCATTCATGGCGGGACGGCCTGGGGCTGGTATGGCGCGGCCTTAAGGGTGATGATCGGGGAGCGCAGCACCGAGGCCGATCTCGCACGCGACTGGCGTCTCATCCATGAGATGGTGCATTTCGCGCTCCCGAACATTCCACATCGTCACAACTGGCTGTCGGAAGGTCTTGCCGTATATGTGGAATCCATTGCTCGGGCGAAAGCCGGCGATCTGCCTGAGGAAGCCGTCTGGGGCACGTTCGTACGCGACATGCCCCAGGGCCTCCCCCTTGGCAAGGACAGGGGGCTCGATCGTAACGCGAGCTGGGGCAACACCTATTGGGGCGGCACGATCTTCTGCCTGCTCGCAGACATCGAAATCCGCAAACGCACCGACAACCGGCTCGGCTTGCAGGACGCCATGCGCGGCGTGCTCAAGGCGGGCGGCGACCATGAGCAGGACGACTGGCCGCTCCTCAAAATTCTCGAAACCGCGGATAGAGTGACCGGACACACGGTTCTCGCCGATCTGTACCGAACGATGGGCAGGGAACGTGCGGCGACCGATCTCGATGCGCTCTGGAAAAGGCTCGGCGTTGACTTCGACGGCGACCGGGTGATCTTCGACGACGACGCGGAGCTGGCGCATATCCGCCAAGCGATCACCGAGCGGAACAATGCCGCCGAAACGGGCGTGAATTAGCAGCTCAACGCGACATAACGGCCACCACCTCGACCTCAGCCGCATACACGAACTGATCGACGGGCGTGACGCGCTCGATACGGTAGCCGCCATCGACCAGCGTTCTCAGATCGCGCGCAAGCGTCGCGGGATTGCAGGACACCGCCACGACGCGCGGAACTTTCGATTGGGCCAACGCAGCAGCCTGCTCCTTTGCGCCGACACGGGGCGGATCGAACACCACAGCCTCGAACCGGTCGAGTTCCCTCGGCAACAGCGGCGAACGAAACAGATCCGCGCGCCGCAGCGTAACCGGCTTAAGGCCCGACGCGCCGCGCATTGCCTTGTCCAGCGCAGCGAGCGCAGCCGCATCGCTTTCCACCGCCGTGACGCTGGCTCTGCGCGCGAGCGCCAGCGTGAATGTGCCCGACCCGGCGAACAGATCGGCCACTGGGTTAGCGCAGCCCACGCCATCGAGAACGAGTTCGGTCAGAATGGTTTCGGCTTCGGACGAGGCTTGCAGAAAACCACCGGGAGGCACGGGCACGGAGACGCCCGCGATCCGGACAATCGGCGGCGTCTCCTGCGCAATCAGCTCGCCATTGATCGTCAGCCGCGCGATACCCATGGCGAGTGCATCGCTCACGAGCTTTTCCATAGCGCGACCCGATTGCGCCTTCGCGCCCGACACAACAACATCAAGACCGCTGTCGAGCCTCGTAACGTCGACACGCGCCTCGCCCGTCGCGGGCGCGTGTGCCGCGGTGAGTTTCTTCAGCCTTGGCAGCGCATCGGCGATCGCCGGCTCCAGCACCGGACATTCCACGACCTCGAACACATCATGCGATCTGCGACGCCGGTATCCGAGAACGGTCCTGCCCTCCCGCCGGACGAGCGCGAACGATGTCCGCCGGCGCGATCCCGCGCTGACCCGGCGCAGTTTCTCGACCGGTGCATCAAGCCCGCGCGCCGCCAGCGCGCCCGCAACGGTGCTGCGCTTCCAGTCCGCGTACAGAACGTCGTCCATATGCTGTGCGACGCAATTCCCGCAAACGCCGAAATGGCGGCAGACCGGCGCGATACGATGCTGGCTCGGCGCGACGATCTCCGCCGGCTTGGCGCTCCCCTCCTCGCCATCAAACCGAACGAGCTCGCCCGGCAGGGCGAACGGCACATAGACCGGCTTTCCGTCTGGCAGATGCGCAACGCCATCGCCCTGCGCGCCGAGCCGCTCGATCCTCAGCTCACGCACCCTTTACGTCTCCAATCAGGAAGCTGCGGATCACCGGATTCGCCTGCGAGTTCCCGGTTGCAACGCGGTCAGCGACCAACAAAATGTCGAGCCTCAATTTCATGTAGCGCGCTCCAGGCCGCGATCATAAGCTGCCTAGCGATGAAGCTGCGATTCCCTTCGATTTTCGGCCCGGCTTGATATCGCGATGCCGAACCCGCGGCGCTAGACAGACGGACCGATGCGCGACAGCCATCCGGACCAGTGCACGGAATACTGCCACTGGTTTCCCCCCATGAACCGCTCGGGACCCCGGGCATGATGCTTGTCAGGGGCCGTATCGGGCCGAGCGCGATCCACGGCAATGGCCTCTTCGCCTTGGACCCGATTCGCCGGGGGTCGCTGATCTGGCAGATGGACGATCTCATCGATCGGGAATTTGCCCAGAGCAGGTTCGATGCCATGCCATCCGCGCTGCAGCATTTCCTGCGCGTGTTCTCCTATCCGCACATGTTCAAGCCCGGCGTGCTCGTCCTGAACACCGACGATTCGCGGTTCATGAATCACAGCTTCAGCGCGAATACGGAGTTCCGGTCATTCTACAAGGGCTACGCCTTGTGTGACATCGCCGCCGGTGAGGAGATCACCTGCAACTACGCGGAATTCGATGTTCGCTATCGGGTGCTCGCGAAACCCACGGAACGATCCCACGGCGCGCGACCGGCGTGGCTCGCGTCGTCGGCGTAATTTGAGGACGGCTAGAAGGGCGTGTCGTCCGAATCGAAGGGCACCGCCTTCGGCGGCGCGCCGCCCACGCCCGGCACGATCTTCTCGACCCGCGCCTCGGCCTGCTTCAGCAGCGCGTCGCAATGCGCCCGGAGCCGCTCGCCGCGCTCGTAAATCGCAATCGATTCTTCAAGCTCGACATTGCCCTTTTCGAGCCGGTCGACGATTGTTTCCAGTTCGCGCAGCGCCTGCTCGAAGCTCATTGCCCCGATGTCTGCCTGCGTCTGTTCGGTCATGGACATGATCTGGCTGTAGACCGGACAACGGGTTCGTTCAAGCAGCCGCTTCCATCAGCACCCGCACATGCGCCGCCGTCGAGCGCGCGAGCGCCGTCAGGTCGTACCCGCCTTCGAGCACCGACACGAGCCGCCCGCCTGTGTGTTTTTCGGCCGCGTCGACCAGCTTGCGCGTCGCCCAGTCGAAATCCGCCTCCACCATGTTGAGCGATGCGAGCGGATCGTCGCGATGCGCATCGAATCCGGCGGAGACGATCAGCAGTTCCGGACGGAAAGCGTCCAGACTGGGCAGGATGCGCGTCTCGAACGCCGCCCTGAGATCCTCGCCATCGTCACCGCTCGAAAGCGGGGCGTTGAAGATGTTGCCGACGCCCGTCTCGCCCACTTTGCCGGTACCTGGAAACAGAGGCATCTGGTGCGTCGAGGCATAGAAGAGGTTCCGATCGCTCCAGAAGGCGGCTTGCGTGCCGTTGCCGTGATGCACGTCGAAATCGACGACGGCGACGCGCGTAATGCCGTGCTTCGCGCGCGCGTGCATCGCGCCGATGGCGACGTTGTTGAACAGGCAGAATCCCATGGCGCGCGCGGGTTCCGCGTGATGGCCTGGCGGCCGCGTCGCGATGAATGCGTTCTTCGTCTCGCCGCTCATGACGGCGTCGACCGCGCGCACGGCCGCGCCTGCGGAGCGTAGTGCGGCGTTGAGGCTGCCGGGCGAGAGCACGGTGTCGGGATCAATCCGGATCAGCCCCTGGTCGGGAATTGCATCGAAGATCGCATCGACATAGCGCGCGGGGTGGATGCGCTCGATCACTGCCCGATCCGCAAGTGGAGCCTGCTCCCGCTTCAGCGCCCCGAAACTCTCATGGCTGAGCACTTTTTCCACGGCCCGCAGCCGGTCAGGCCGCTCGGGATGCCCGAGGCCGGTCTCATGCGCTAAGCAATCCGGATGGCTGAGAAACAGGGTCGGCATGGAGGCCCATCGTGGTCCGGCCCTGCTTTGCGGTCAACGTGCGCTTGACCGCCGTCATGCGTCCTGACTTGTTCCTGTCGCCATGAAGACGCTCGCCGCCAGCCCCGACAACATCGCGCGCGCAGCCGCCCACCTGCGCGGCGGCGGCCTGGTCGCCTTTCCGACCGAGACCGTTTACGGCCTCGGCGCGGACGCGACGAACGCTTTGGCCGTCGCCTCCGTGTTCGACGTGAAATCAAGGCCGCTGTTCAATCCTCTGATCGTTCACGTGCCGGACTTGGCACAGGCCGAAAAGCTCGCGGAGTTTTCGCCCGGTGCGTACAGCCTTGCTGAGAAATTTTGGCCGGGCGCGCTGACACTTGTCCTGCCGCGGCGCGCCGGCTCGGGCGTCGCTGATCTCGTGCCGGCCGGCCTCGGGACGATCGCCTTACGTGCTCCGCGCCATCCGCTTGCGCAGGCCTTGCTGCGCGAAAGCGGGTGCCCCATTGCTGCGCCGAGCGCCAATCGATCGGGCGGCATCAGTCCGACCCTCGCACAGCATGTGGAAGAAGATTTCGCTGGGGAGGAAGGCCTGATCCTCGATGGCGGCCCAAGCGAGGTCGGACTGGAATCGACCGTGGTGGGATGGAATGGCAAGCGGCCCGTTCTGCTCCGGTCGGGCGCTCTCACGCGCGAAGAGCTGGAACAGGCATTGGGCGCTCGTCTCGACCAAGCCGGCTCGGCCGAAGCACCCGTAAGCCCCGGCCAGCTTGAATCGCACTATGCGCCGCGCGCCAGTTTGCGGCTCGATGCGCAGGAGGCGAAGGACGGCGAGGCGCTGCTGGGATTCGGTCCCGACATCGTGGGCGCGCATTACAATCTCAGCCCTGCCGGGGACTTGATCGAAGCCGCCGCGAATCTGTATGCCGCCTTACGCCTTCTCGATGCGACCGGCGTCCGGACGATTGCGGTCGCGCCGATCCCCGATCGCGGGCTCGGCGAAGCCATCAACGATCGTCTTCGCCGCGCCGCCGCCCCACGCCGCTGAGGATTTACCTGAAGTGCAGCGCTCCTGCCGACCGGCTATCTTCGACCGATGATTTCTGAACCGCCGCATCGAGAGCTGCCCAAAGACCTGCTCGGCCGCTTCGTGTCGATCGTCGGCGAGGCGTACGCGCTCCGCGACGAAGCGGACATGGAGCCGCATCTGGTCGAGTGGCGCGACCGGTGGCGCGGGCGGGCTGTACTCGTCCTGAAGCCCGCCGACACGGAAGAGGTCGCGGCGATCCTGAAACTTGCGAATGGCGAAGGTGTCGGCATCGTGCCGCAAGGGGGCAATACGGGTCTGGTCGGCGGACAGATCCCGGATGTGGGCGGACGCCAGATCGTCGTCTCCCTCGCGCGGCTGAACCATGTCCGCGATATCGATGCGGCTGGTGAGACGATGGTCGTTGACGCGGGCGTGACGCTAGCGCAGGCGCAGGACATCGCCGCCGGCGTCGACCGGCTGTTTCCGCTGAGCCTCGCGTCAGAAGGAAGCTGCCAGATCGGCGGCGCGATAGCGACCAACGCAGGAGGCTCTGCCGTGCTCGCCTATGGCCCGATGCGCAATCTCGTGCTCGGGCTGGAGGTCGTGCTACCGGACGGGCGCGTCTGGGATGGGCTGCGCCGCCTGCGAAAAGACAATACGGGCTACGATCTCCGCGACCTGTTCATCGGCTCCGAAGGCACGCTCGGGATCGTGACGGCCGCCGCGCTGCGCCTGTTTCCGCGACCGCGCGCGACGGCCGCGGCTTTCGTCGGAGTTCGCGATCTCGGCAGGATGCTGGATTTCTTTGCCCATACGCGCGAGGCGGCCGGCGCGTCGCTGACGACATTCGAATTCATGTCCCGCCGTGCGCTCGACTTCGTTCTCGAATTCGCGCCGAATTTGCGCGACCCGCTCAGCGAGCGGCACAAGTACTACGCGCTGGTCGAACTGTCCGAGACGGCCGGCCTGGAAGCGCAGCCGCATCTGGAACGCCTGCTCGGTTCCGCGGTCGAGGCCGGCCATATCGAAGATGCGGCGCTGGCTTCGACCGTTGCGCAAGGCCGTGCGCTGTGGCGGCTGCGCGAAATGATCTCCGAAGCGCAGAAGCCGCAAGGTGGCTCGATCAAGCACGACGTCTCGGTGCCGGTCGCCCGCATCCCGGAATTCATCGCCCGCGCTGGCGATGTGGTCGAACTGATTTGCCCCGGAGCGCGGCCTGTCCCCTTCGGCCACTTCGGCGACGGCAACGTCCACTACAATATCTCGCAGCCGCCCGGCATGACGAAGGAGGCGTTCCTCGCGCAGTGGGACGCAGTGGCGGCGGGCGTCCAAGGCGTCGTGACCGATCTCGGCGGCTCGATCAGCGCCGAGCACGGGATCGGCGTGCTGAAACGGGATATCCTCCGCGAATACAAGAGCGAGGTGGAACTCGACCTGATGCGCCGGGTCAAAACCGCCTTCGATCCGAACGGCATCATGAACCCGGGTAAGGTGCTTTAGCGCTGACCTACTCCAACTCCAGCACGATGCGCCCCCGCACCTTCCCGGCCAGAATCTGCGGCCCGAGTTCGAGGACATCGGTCAGAGGCCGGCGCGTGGTCGCCTCTTCCAGCTTGGCGCGAACGATCAATTCAGCCAGCCGCGACCAGGCTGCGATCCGCTTCTGCATCGGCGCCATGACGGAATCGATGCCCGCCAGCGTCACGCCGCGCAGGATAAAGGGGGCGACCGATGTCGCCAAATCCATCCCCTGCGCCAATCCGCACGCCGCGACCGTACCGCCATACTTGGTCTGCGCGATCGCGTTCGCCAGCGTATGGCTGCCGACCGAGTCGATCACTCCCGCAAAGCGCTCCTTGCCTAGCGGCGCGCCGGGCTCCGAAAGCTCTTGCCGGTCGGTGATACTCCCGGCCCCAAGCGATTTGAGATAGTCGGCTTCCTCCGCCCGCCCCGTCGACGCGACCACGTCATAGCCAAGCTTAGCGAGGAGCATGACCGCGACCGAGCCGACACCTCCCGCCGCGCCCGTGACCAGCACCGGGCCCTTGTCCGGCGTCACGCCGTGGTTTTCCAGTGCCATCACGCAGAGCATGGACGTGTACCCCGCTGTGCCGATCGCCATGGCGTTCTCGGCGTTCAACCCGTCCGGAATACGCACCAGCCAATCGCCGCTCAGACGCGCCATTTCGGCATAGCCGCCGTAATGCACTTCGCCGAGCCCGTACCCGTTCGCCAGAACAGGGTCACCGGGCGAAAATAGTGCGTGCGAAGACCGAATAACCTCGCCCGCAAGGTCGATGCCGGGGATCATGGGCGTCCGCCGCACGACGCGGGCAATTCCGCTGAGCGCCAAGCCGTCCTTGTAATTGATCGTGGAATGCGTGACGCGAACCGTCACGTCCCCATCCATCAGGTCGCTCTCGGCGATCTCGGTCCAGGCCGGAAAAAGCCCACTTTCCGACTTTGTGATGAGCAGCGCCTTGATACGGTCAGACATGTATCTCCCCTAAACACTTATTCCGCTTACGCAATTGAGAAACCGAGATCAATTGCTGCACTGCACACAAACCCTGCAGCGCAGCATCGATTATGGCTAGGCGGCGGCGGAACACGGTCCTTACACTAGCGTTAATAGCCCCAGACACCCATAAGGGGCGTCCACTCGGAAAAGGAGGCTTCCGATGGAATTCACGCGTTCCCTGACCACAGCGGCGGCTGCCCTCTCCTTTGGGTTTGTCGTCGCAATCGTTCTTGGAATGATCTGAGACCGACCCTCGAAATCAAAAAGCCCAACAGGTTTGATTTTCTTGTGAGGCCCTCCCCGGGGCCTTTTTCTTTGCGCTTACGGGCGTCATCCCGGACCGCGCCCGCGAAAGCGGGTCGCGAGATCCGGGACCAGCGCGAAACACTTCCAGCAGTCACTTCAACCTCAGCCGTCGCCTGCGTGCTGATGCGCAGAACGGCAGTCTGCTAGAAAGCAACGGGCAGTCTAAGCCGCTTCCGTCACGGCCACCCGACCGGGATCGTAGCTAAGCGAAGGCGAAAGCCACCGCTCGGCTTCCTCGATCGGCCAGCCCTTGCGCGCCGCATAGTCCTCGACCTGGTCCCTCCCAATCCGCCCGAGGCCGAAATAGCGACTCTGCGGGTGTGAGAAATACAGGCCGGACACGGCGGCCGCCGGCCACATGGCGAAGCTTTCCGTCAACCGGACGCCAATCCGCTCGGCGTCCAACATCCGGAACAGCGTGCCCTTCTCCGTGTGGTCGGGCTGCGCGGGATAGCCCGGCGCGGGGCGGATACCGTGATAGTCCTCGGCGATCAGCGCCTCGTTCGAGAGCGCCTCGTCCGGCGCATAGCCCCAAAGCTCCCGGCGCACCTTCTCGTGCAGGGCTTCGGCAAAGGCTTCGGCCAGACGGTCTGCCAGCGCCTTGACGAGGATCTTGGAATAATCGTCATTGGCGCGCTCGAACCGCGCGGCGACATCCTCCTCGCCGATGCCTGTCGTCACGACGAACCCGCCGAGATAATCGGCGAGGCCGCTGTCCTTCGGCGCAGTGAAATCCGACAAAGCCAGATTGGCGCGATCGTTGTCGCGCGTCATCTGCTGGCGCAGCGTATGGAACGTCGCCAGTTCTTTCGCGCGCGTGTCGTCCGTATAAAGCTTGATGTCGTCGCCGACCGCGTTTGCTGGCCAGAAGCCGACCACGGCTTTGGCGGTCAGCCATTTCTCCGCAACGATCTGCTTCAGCATCGCCTGCGCGTCTTCGAACAGGGGCCGCGCCGCCGCGCCATATTTCTCGTCGTCGAGGATGCGGGGATATGCGCCCTTCAGCTCCCAAGCCTGGAAGAACGGCGTCCAGTCGATATAGCGCGCGAGCTCGCCAAGATCGTAACTCTCGAACACCCGCGTCCCGAGAAACGAGGGCTTCGGGGGCTGATAGTTTGACCAGTCGATCGTCTCGCGGTTCGCGCGCGCCGCCTGAATCGGCGTGCGGCGCTTCTCGGCCTGGCCTCGCGCATGGCCGTCCGCCAGCGTCGCGTAATCGGCGCGCGTCTTCGCAATCACGCCGTCGCGTGTTTCATCCGAGAGGAGGCTCGATACGACGCCCACCGCCCGGCTCGCATCCAGCACATGGATCGCCTGATTGCGGGAATAGTTCGGGCTGATCTTCACCGCTGTGTGGATTTTGCTCGTGGTCGCGCCGCCGATCAGGAGCGGCAGGTCGAAGCCCTCGCGCTGCATCTCGGCCGCGACATGACACATCTCGTCGAGAGAAGGCGTGATCAGCCCGGACAGGCCGATCATGTCGGCATTCCGCTCGCGCGCGGTGTCGAGGATCTTTTGCGCAGGCACCATGACGCCGAGATCGATCACCTCGTAATTGTTGCACTGGAGCACGACGCCGACGATGTTCTTGCCGATGTCGTGGACATCGCCCTTGACGGTCGCCATGACGATGCGGCCCTTCGCCGGCTCATCCTCCAGGCCCATCTCCTTCTTCTCCTGCTCCATGAAGGGCATGAGCCAGGCGACCGCCTGCTTCATCACGCGCGCCGATTTCACGACCTGGGGCAGGAACATCTTGCCCGATCCGAACAGGTCGCCGACGACGTTCATGCCGTCCATCAGCGGACCTTCGATCACATGCAGCGGCCGCTTCGCTTCGAGGCGCGCTTCTTCCGTATCTTCCTCGATGAAAGTCGTGATGCCGTGGACGAGCGCATGGCTCAGCCGCGCTCCGACCGGCTTTTCACGCCAGGAGAGATCGGCTTCCTTTTTCGGACCGCCCTGCCCCTTGTAGCGCTCGGCCGCTTCGAGCAGCCGGTCGGTCGCGTCGTCGCGGCGGTTGAGGATCACGTCCTCGACGAGCTCGCGCAGCTCCGGCTCAATGTCGTCATAAAGAGCGAGCTGGCCGGCATTGACGATGCCCATGTCCATCCCCGCCTGGATGGCGTGGAAAAGGAACACCGAGTGCATCGCCTCGCGCATCTTGTCGTTGCCGCGGAAGGCGAACGAAAGGTTCGACACGCCGCCGGAGATATGGACATGCGGCAGCTCGGCGCGGATACGGCCTGCGGCCTCGATGAAGGCATTGCCGTAGTCGTTGTGCTCGGCGATGCCGGTCGCGACCGCGAAAATGTTCGGGTCGAAAATGATGTCTTCGGGCGGGAAGCCGATTTTTTCCGTCAGCAGCTCATAGGCGCGTTTGCAGATGGCGACCTTGCGCTCGACCGAGTCGGCCTGCCCTTCCTCGTCGAAGGCCATGACGACCACGGCCGCGCCGTAGCGGCGCACCTTCCTGGCATGGTCGAGAAAGGGCGCCTCGCCCTCTTTGAGCGAGATCGAGTTTACGATCGCCTTGCCTTGCACGCATTTCAGGCCCGCCTCGATCACGATCCATTTCGATGAGTCGATCATGAGCGGCACGCGCGAAATGTCGGGCTCGGCCGCGATCAGGTTCAGGAACGTGACCATGGCCGCTTCGGAGTCGAGCATGCCCTCGTCCATGTTCACGTCGAGCACGTTCGCGCCGGATTCGACCTGCTGCCGCGCGACATCGACCGCGGCCGTGTAGTCGCCGGCCTCGATCAGCTTGCGGAATTTGGCCGAGCCGGTGACGTTCGTCCGTTCACCGACGATTACGAAGTCCTGCGCGGCGGACGGCGACCCCGCCTCGTCTTTTTCCAAATCACCCTCACCCATGCACGAAGGGCTCGAGCCCGGAGAGCCGCATCTTGACCGCCACCTTCGGCAGAACGCGCGGCTCATACTTCGCCACGGCCGCCGCAATCGCGCTGATATGTTCCGGCGTCGTGCCGCAACAGCCGCCGACGATGTTGATCAGCCCGTCTTTGGCCCAGGCTTCGAGCAGCCCGGCCATGAACTCCGGCGTCTCGTCATATTCACCCATCTCGTTCGGCAGGCCGGCGTTCGGATAGACGCTGACCCAAGTCTCGGCAACGGCGGCGATGTCCGCCACGGCGGGCCGCAACTGTTCCGCGCCGAACGAACAGTTCAGCCCAATCGAGAACGGCGAAAGGTGCCGCATCGAGTACCAAAACGCTTCCGGCGTCTGCCCCGAGAGATTGCGCCCAGACAAATCCGTGATCGTTCCGGACAGCATGATCGGCAGCACGATCCCCATCTCGTCGAACACAGATTGCACGGCGAAACCGGCCGCCTTCGCGTTCAGCGTATCAAACACGGTCTCGATCAGGATCGCGTCGACGCCACCCTCGATCAGCCCGCGCGTCTGCTCCGAATAGGCGTCGACCAGCGTGTCGAAATCGACATTGCGGAACCCAGGATTGTTCACGTCAGGCGACAGCGAAGCCGTGCGGTTCGTCGGTCCGATCGCGCCGGCGACAAGCCGCGGCCGATCTGGCGTCTTCTCTGTCCAGACGTCGGCCGCCTCACGCGCGAGCTGTGCCGCCGCGACGTTCATCTCATGCGCAATGTCCTCCATGCCGTAATCGGCCATGGAGATTCGCTGCGCGTTGAACGTGTTGGTCTCGACCATATCCGCGCCGGCCGCGAAATACTGGTCGTGGATCTCGCGGATGATGTCGGGCTGGGTCAGCACGAGCAGGTCGTTGTTGCCCTTAACGTCGCGGCCGAAATCGGCGAAGCGCGTCCCGCGATAGGCAGCCTCGTCCAGCCTGTGGCGCTGGATCATCGTGCCCATCGCGCCGTCGAGGATCAGGATGCGCTCTCGCGCCGCCCGATTGAGGGCTTCGATACGATCTTCGCGGGTCATGACTTAAGCCGCAGCCTCCGCAGCCTGCTCCGCCTTCGAACGAAGCCCGAGCAGATGGCAGATCGCGTAAACGAGATCGGCGCGGTTCAGCGTATAGAAATGGAAGTCGCGAACGCCGCGATCGGCAAGGTCCGTCACCTGCTCGGCCGCGACCGCCGCTGCGACCAGTGCCTGCGTCTGCGGATCGTTCTCGATCCCTTCGAATCTGTGCGCCAGCCAATACGGTATCTTCGCGCCGCAGCGCCCGGCGAAGCCCGCGACCTGCTTGAAATTGTGAAGTGGGACGATACCTGCTGTGACTGGCAGGTCGATTCGCGCCGCCTCGACCCGGTCGAGAAATCGGAAGTAGCAGTCATTGTCGAAAAAGAACTGCGTGATGATCCGATCCGCGCCGGCATCGAACTTCGCTTTCAAATTGTCGATATCGGCATGCAGCGAGGCCGAGTCCGGATGGCCTTCCGGGTAACCGGCAACGGACACTTCGAAGTCGCCCACGCGCTTGATACCGCCCACGAGGTCTGCGGCGTTGCAGTAGCCGCCATCCGTCGGATGGTAAGGCGCACCTGCGCCCGACGGCGAGTCGCCGCGCAGCGCCACGATGTGCCTGACCCCCGCCTCGGCATAGGACCGCACGACCTCGTCGATCTCGCCTTTGGTCGCATCCACGCAGGTGAGGTGCGCGGCCGGTTCCAGCGTCGTCTCCTTCACGAGACGCTGCACGGTCGTATGCGTCCGGTCGCGCGTCGATCCGCCCGCGCCATAGGTCACCGAAACGAAACGCGGGCCCAGCGGCTCAAGACGCCTGACTGCTGTCCAGAGAGCTTCCTCCATCTTTTCCGTCTTCGGCGGAAAGAATTCAAACGAGACGCTGATATCGCCGCGATGTAGCTGGCGGCTTTGTCTCTCTGCGCTGAGCTGAATCATGCGAGCTCCCTCTCACGCGCCTGGCGCGCCGTTTTCCCAGCCTGCTCAGGCTTGTCCGCAGACCAGATCAGTACCGTCAGCTTGTCTTCTCCGTCATGGCCCAGCGCCGGCGGCAATTTACGCAACCCCGCCCCATAGAGGCCGGCATCGGCAATGAACTGGTCGACCTGCGCCGCCTCGAAGCCTAGCCGCCGATGCGCAAAATCGTTGCGCAGAAATTCGAGCTCATGGGGCGCGAAATCTACGATCAGGAGACGCCCGCCGGGCGCCAGCACGCGCGCCGCCTCTTGAACCGCGCCAGCCGGATCGTCCAGGAAGTGAAGTACCTGGTGCAGGAGCACGACATCTGCGGAGCCGTCCGGGAACTGCGTCGCGTTGAGATCGCCCTGCCGCGCCTGACAGTGCCGCAGATGCGGCCGGTCGAGCTTGGCGCGCGCGTAGGCAAGCATTTCCGGGCTGATATCGATGCCCACCCCGCGTTTGATCCGTGGTGCGACGAGTTCGAGCATGCGGCCGGTGCCGGTGCCAAAATCGACGAACAGATCGAATGGACCAGGTCCGAGCGCAGCGAGGATTTCCTCCTCCACACGCAACTCGTCGAGATGCAAACTGCGGATGCGGTCCCAGTCGCCAGCATAAGTTCGGAAATAGGCATGCGCAGCCTCAACCCGCGCTTTGGCGACGGCGTCTGCACGCGCGCGATCCCGCGCCAGCACGGGATCGGCGCGATCCACCCCTGCGATGATCGATTTGAGGAGGTCGGCCTCAGGTCCGGAATCCGCAAGGCGCAGAAACACCCAACTCCCCTCGCGATAGCGCTCTACCAGCCCCGATTCTGTGAGCAATTTGAGGTGCCGGCTGATGCGGGGCTGGCTCTGCGCGAGAATTTGCGTGATCTCGGAGACGTTGAGTTCGCCTTCGGCGAGAAGCGCGAGCAACCGCAGCCGCGTACTTTCCCCCGCAGCACGCAACACCGTCAACGCAGAAGACGTGGGCAATGTCACCGTCATGCCTCCAATCATATAAACATATCTTTATACGTTGAAGCAGGCGTTGGCAAGCGCGGTTTACGCTGTTTGCTGGTCAGGGCGAGCCCCATAAGCCGGCCGGCGTCTTTGCCTTTGATTAAACCGCAGCCTGTAAAATTCCGGCCATTCAACCGGAACGTACCTCAATCATGCGCAGCTCCCCCGACATCCTCAGCCGCGACAGCCACGACACGGTGATGCATGCACCCTTCGCGAAGCCTGCTGCGCGATCCATTACGTTCTCGGTCGCAACGTCGATCGCAGAGCTTCACGCACTTCAGAGCGAGTGGCGCGCCCTATTCGCGCGAGCCGGTGCAGGCTCGCAGATTTTCCAGCAGTTCGATTGGCTGGCGCATTGGTCCGACCACTATCTCAACGATGCACCCGTGCTTCAGCCCCACATTCTTGTCGGGCGCTGCGAAGGGCGGATCGTAACCATCTGGCCGCTTGTCCTGCGTCGCCGGATGGGCATCGCAACGCTGACATGGATGGGATTGCCCGCCAGCCAGTACGGCGATGTCCTGATCGAGCAACATCGGGACCGGGATAACTGGCTGCTCGAGTCATGGGCTCACCTCATCGGCACGCCCGATTTGGATGCGATCGTGCTGCGCAAGATCCGGTCGGACTCGGTCGTTTCTGGCCTGCTCGAAGCAAAGAGATTCCGTCTCCACAACGCGACGCAGGCGCCTTTCATCGATCTTGAGACCTATCAGTGTCCGGAAGAGTTCGCGGCGCGGCTGAGCTCGAAGGAACGTCGTGAGCGACGGCGTCAACGCAGGTTGCTGGGAGCCGCTGGAACGGTGGACTTCCGCATGTTGGACGCAGGCCCGGAAGCGCAGTCTGCCGTGGCCGATGCGCTTGTCTTCAAGAAGGCGTGGCTCTCCCGGCGGGGCATCGCATCCGCTGCATTCGCCGACGAACGGCTTCAGCGCTTTTTCATGGGTATATCCTCGGACGCCAGTGGGAGCGCAGGCTGTTGCGTCAGCGTCCTGCGCGCGGGCAATGCAATTGCGGCCGTGGAAATCGGTTTCCGCTGTAAAGGCCGTCACGTCGCTCACGTCGGCGCATTCAATCCCGAGTTCGAACGTTGCGGCGCGGGCACGCTTCAGTGCGAGGACACGATAGCGCACTGCATCGAGGACGGCATCCGCACCTACGATCTCCTTGCTCCGGCAGACGATTACAAGATGTCGCTCACGGATCGCGCCGTAACAGTGGGCAGTTACGCGCATGGCATGACCATGCCGGGCCGGCTTTATGCGGAAATGATGAAGAAGGGTCTGCGGCGATTCGCCAAACAGGGCTTCCAGAACCTGCCCGAGAGCATTCGCCGCGCGATCACGCCATTTTTCGGCTCGGGCGTGGCGGCCTCAAACGATCTGCCCATGTTGATGGCCCTCATCTAGACCCGGGGTGGCGCACGGCGCCACGCGTCCCCACATCGTCCCTAAGCTTCATGCCGCCACGAGCGGAAGATATCGCGAACATTGGGGACGATATGATCTCACTACGCACCAATTCCATCTGCGCATTGCTGACGCTCGGACTGATGCTGCATGCCTTTCCGTCCGCTCAGGCGCAGGACGCCGACCACGACAGCCGACTGAAAGCCGCCGTTGAGGGCGGCCACCGCTCGGCGGACAACAAGGCGCGGGACAAATACCGCCACCCTGTCGAGACGCTGCAGTTCTTCGGCCTGAAACCGGACATGACGGTCGTGGAGATCTATCCGGGCCGGGGCTGGTACACTGAAATTCTCGCGCCCTATCTCAAGGATAACGGCACGTTCTATGCCGCCGAGCATCCCGGCAATACGGATTACGAGCCAGTCCGGAAATCGCTCGCCGCCTTTGATGCAATGGTGAAAGCCGCGCCCGATCTTTACGGCGCTGTGAAGCGCACGAAGATGGCGAAAGGCGCTGACATTGCGCCGGCGGGCTCGGCCGATCTCGTGCTCACCTTCCGCAGCGTGCATAACTGGTTGGGCGACTCCACCGAGAACGATGTGTTCGCGGCGATGTTCAAGGCGCTCAAGCCGGGCGGCACGCTGGGCGTCGTCGAGCACCGTGGCGATCCCGACGTGCCGCAGGACCCGACCGCCCGCTCCGGCTACGTCAACGAAGCGACGGTGATCGCGCTCGCCGAGAAGGCTGGATTCAAGCTGGCTGAAAAATCCGAGATCAATGCCAATCCGAAGGACACGAAGGATTATCCGAACGGCGTCTGGACATTGCCGCCCTCATATCGCCTGGGTGAAAATGATCGCGAGAAATATGCGGCGATCGGCGAGAGCGACCGCATGACGCTGAAATTCGTCAAGCCGGCGAGTTAGAGTTCCCCACTCTGTCATCTGCGCACGGAGCATACCGTCGTTATGGCCGGGCTTGTCCCGGCCATCCACGGCTTCGCAAGATTTTTGCGCGTGTAGCCGTGGATACCCGGCACGGAGGCCGGGCATGACGATGCTCTTGCGGCGATAACGTGGCCCCTCAAGCCCGGGCGAACTTCTTGTACTTGATGCGGCTCGGCAGGATCGAATCCTCGCCGAGGCGGCGCTTCTTGTCTTCCTCATAGGCTTCGAAATTTCCTTCGAACCACTCGACGTGGCTGTCGCCTTCGAAGGCGAGGATGTGCGTCGCGATCCGGTCGAGGAAGAAGCGATCATGGCTGATGATGACGGCGCAGCCGGGAAAATCCTCCAGCGCCGCTTCGAGCGAGGACAGAGTCTCGGTGTCGAGATCGTTGGTCGGCTCGTCGAGCAGGATCAGGTTCGCGCCGGTCTTCAGCATCTTGGCGAGATGCACGCGGTTGCGCTCGCCGCCGGACAGTTGCCCCACTTTGCGTTGCTGGTCCGCGCCCTTGAAGTTGAACCAGCCGACATAGGCGCGTGACGGCACCTCGCGCTTGCCGATCATGAGCTGATCGAGTCCGCCCGAAACCTCCTCCCAGACTGACTTCTTGGCGTCCAGCGTATCGCGCGACTGGTCGACATAGCCGAGCTTGACCGTATCGCCGACGCGGATCGCGCCGTCGTCCGGGCCCTCCTGCCCCACGATCATGCGGAACAGCGTCGTCTTGCCCGCGCCGTTCGGCCCGATCACGCCGACAATGCCGCCCGGCGGCAGCTTAAACGAGAGATCGTCGATCAGCAGCCGATCGCCAAAACCCTTCTTCAGATCGTCGACCTCGATCACGACATCGCCGAGCCGCGGGCCCGGCGGAATCTGGATCTGCGCCTTGCCGTTCTGCTCGCGCCCCGCATCGTTGGCCATCTGCTCATAGGCCTTGAGCCGCGCCTTGGATTTGGCCTGCCGCGCCTTCGGGCTCGCCTTGATCCATTCGAGCTCGCGCAGCATCGTCTTCTGCTTGGCCTCGTCCTGCTTGCCCTCGACCTCCAGCCGCTTGGCCTTCCGTTCGAGCCAGGACGAATAATTGCCTTTGTAAGGAACGCCCTGCCCGCGATCGAGCTCGAGCGTCCATTCGGTGATGTTGTCGAGGAAGTAGCGGTCGTGGGTGACCATCACGATCGTGCCGGGATAGTCGCGCAGATAGTGCTCAAGCCAAGCCGTCGTCTCGGCATCGAGATGGTTGGTCGGCTCATCGAGCAGCAAGATATCCGGCTTGTCGAGCAGCAGCTTGCAGAGCGCCACGCGCCGCTTTTCACCGCCGGAGAGCATCTCGACCTCAGCGTCGCCCGGCGGGCAGCGCAAGGCGTCCATCGCCTGCTCCACCTGCGTATCGAGATCCCAGAGATTGGCGGAGTCGATCTCGTCCTGCAGCGTCGCCATCTCGTCGGCGGTCTCGTCGGAATAGTTCATGGCGAGTTCGTTGTAGCGATCAAGCTTGGCTTTCTGCGCCGCGACGCCCTCCATGACGTTGCCCATGACGTCCTTGGACGGATCGAGCTGCGGCTCCTGCGGCAGGAAACCGACCTTCACGCCGTCGGCCGCCCAGGCCTCGCCGAGAAATTCGGTCTGCTCCCCGGCCATGACCTTGAGCAGCGTCGACTTGCCCGCGCCGTTCAGCCCCACGACGCCGATCTTCGCGCCCGGCAGGAACGCGAGCGTGATGTCCTTCAGGACCTGCTTCCCGCCGGGATAGGTCTTGGACAGTTTCGACATGACATAAACGTATTGCGGGCTGGCCATTGGTATCCTTGCGGGAGGGAAATTTCAGGAAGCGGCCTGTCTACAGATCGGCGCGCCCGAAATCCAGCGCGCGATCACACCTGGAACCGAGATCAACGATTGCCGAGCAGCCCCGGCAGCTGCGCCGCGAGGTCGGCAGCGAGCCGGTCGAGCGGGTCGCGGTCGAGAGGTGTGATACGCGCCAGCGCGGCGTCCAGCGCCTCTGGCGAAAGCTGCGCAATCGGTATCGAGGCCAGCCAGTGCTGGGCGTGCATGAATTCGCGGTACTCGGATTCGTCCGATGTCAAATCGCGCGACGCAGGGCCGACGCCGATGGTCGGCAGCCGGGCCGAAATAGACTCCGAAATCATGGTGCTGGAGTCCTCGGTGCAGACGACAATGTCGGATCGCGCGAACAGGCCGGGCAGCGTGCTGGGCCCCGCACTGCGGTAATCCAAGAACTCATCGACCACGCCGCTCTCGCGCGTGAAGGACGCCGCCATGTCGCCGACAACGTCGCCCGACCGCCGCGACGTCGAGATCAGCCAGCGCGTACCCCAAATGTCCGAGACTGCCTTCGCGAAACCAAACAGCGCCTCCCACTCCTCGCGCCGATAGCGGAACTCGCCGGAATCGCCGCCGATCAGAAACGCCGCCCGCGCCGGCGGATTGTCCGCACCATAAACCGGCACAACGGCAGGCCGACCGAGCGCGGCGTGCTCGATGCCCGAGGGCTTGAGCGCGATGATGTGCCGGGGCAGTCCGGCATGACGCTGATAGGACGAGACGACGGCGGAGAAATCCGCAGGGTTCGCGCTGCGCAGCGATCCGCAGAATACGTTCTCGGCTCGAAGCGCGCGCGCCGCCAGCACATTGGCGCCCAGCGTATCGCCTCCCGCCGACACGACGAGGTCGGTCACCGGCAGATGCCGCCAGTCCGCCCGGTAGAACAACTTCAGCAGCAAGGCCGGCGACATGGTGCGCCAGTCCAGCGCCTGCCGCGTCAAGCGCGACGGGATCAACCAGCGGCGCGTCACCTCGCGCCGCTCGACCTCGACCGGAGTCAGGCGCGATAGCGCGGCGATCACGCCTTCGGAGAGGTGGTAATGCCCCGGCCGATCGTCGGCCAAATACAAAATGCGCAGCATCGCCAGCCTTTAGCGCGCGTTCCGGCGACGCGAAAGCTAAACAAGCCGGAATTGCCGCCGCTGGCCAGTCCGTGGCAGACGTGGAACACTGCCGCGCCAACCGATGTGCCCCGCAAATGACCGACGACGCGTTGCCCAGCCTCGACCTCGCGCATCTCGATGTGCCGACGCAGGACACGCTCGCGCCTTCACGCGTCTCGACGCACGCCCCGCGCATCCTCCTGCTCTACGGGTCGCTGCGCGAGCGGTCCTACAGCCGGTTCCTGACGTTCGAGGCGCGGCGCATCCTCGATATGCTGGGCGCGGAAACGCGAATATTCAATCCGGCCGGGCTTCCGCTACCGGACGGCGGGCCGGCGAGCCATGGCAAGGTCGCCGAATTGCGCGAACTGTCGTTCTGGTCCGAGGGGCAGGTCTGGTGCAGCCCCGAGCGTCACGGCACGGTCTCGGGAGTGCTGAAGAGCCAGGTCGACTGGCTCCCGCTCGAAACCGGCGGCGTCCGCCCGACACAGGGGCGCACGCTGGCGCTGATGCAGGTTTGCGGCGGCTCGCAGTCCTACAATACAGTCAATGCGATGCGCATGCTCGGCCGCTGGATGCGCATGGTGACGATCCCGAACCAGTCTTCCGTCCCGCGCGTGTTCGAGCAATTCGACGAGACTGGCCGTATGCGGCCATCGGCCTATTACGACCGCGTCGTCGACGTGATGGAGGAACTTGTGAAATTCACCCTTCTCGTGCGCGACCGGAGCGAATACCTGACGAACCGATACAGCGAACGGAAGGAGTCTGCGGAGCGAATAGCCGAGACCCTCGCCGCGAAGGCGATGGAGCATGAGCGGAAGACACAGGTGCCCAGGATAGGACGAACGAAATGACGATGACCGGCAGCAACGAGCGTCGCTTGATCCTCGATGCGATGGTGGCGATCGCGAACGCCGATCAGGAACTGAGCGCTGCGGAGATCGCGACAATCGCGCGTGTCTTTGGCGACGCTACGGGAAACACGATCGGCGAAGCGGAGATCGGCGAGGCCTGCGAGCGCCGCCGCCGCACGGGCACGCCTATAACGCGCGAACTCTCCGCAGCCTCGGCGTCCCTGCCAATCGCCACCAAGGAGCTGATTCTGCGTGCCGCGTACCGCGTGCTGCTTGCCGACGAACGCATCGCGGCCGAAGAACGCAAGCGACTGCTCGAGATCGCCAACGCGCTCCGCATCGACGAAGTGCATATGAGCGCAGTCCTGGAGGAGCTCGCTACCGAGATGGCGGCGGAGTCGCGGGACTGATCGTCCGAACACTGCCTTCCGCCCGGAGTACGGGACGACAAGCCGCCGCGCGGATGCGCGGTTCAGCCGGAGGAGCGGACGGCCAGATAACGCCGCCGCGCGGATGCGCGGTTCGCGCGTGAGCGCGGACGCAACAAACGAAGTGGTGGGCCCGCCAGGACTCGAACCTGGAACCAGACGGTTATGAGCCGCCGGCTCTAACCATTGAGCTACGGGCCCGGTTCGCATTTGAGCGAGACGCGAGGCCCCGGCCCTATAGCAGATCGCGCACGGACGTTTGAACTGGCATTATGCGGGCCGTCCCCTCCCCCGCATCATGGAGAACGACGATGCGATACGCCTTGATCGCGCTTGCACTTCCCCTCCTTTTCGCCACGACCGCGAACGCCGAGGACAAGGCGCCCGAAAGAGTCATCAGCGTTACCGGACAGGGCGAAATCTTCGCCAAGCCGGACCGCGGCCACATCTCGGTCGGCGTGTCGGCGGACGGCAAGACGGCGGCCGAGGCGCTGGGCGCGAACAGCGAGGGCATGCGCAAGGTCATCGACGCACTCAAAGCCGAAGGCATCGAGCCGCGCGATATTCAGACCTCCAATCTGTCCATCGACCCCGTGTACACAACGCCGAAAGAGGGCGAGAGCGCCGAGCTCGCCGGCTACCGCGCCTCGAACGCTGTCAGCGTGACGATCCGTGACCTGACGAAGATGGGCGACATCCTCGACAGCGCGGTGACGCTGGGCGCGACCGATGTCGGGGGTATCTCCTTCTCAGTCAGCGACGTAAACAAGCGGCTCGACGAGGCGCGCCGCGCCGCGATCGAAGACGCCCAACGGAAAGCGACGCTGCTCGCCGAAGCCGCCGGCGCCAAGCTCGGCCCCGTCCAGTCGATTTCCGAGAACAGCTATGCGCCGCCGCCGCGCCCCTATTTCGCGCGCGCCGTCGCCATGGAGGCCGCGCCCGCGCCGCCCGTCGAAGCCGGCGAGCAGTCGCTGAGCGTGATGGTTTCGGTGACGTGGAAGCTGGAATAGGTCCCTCCATCGAGGAGGCGCTACGGAACCAAGCGATTCACAGAAGGGTTACTCACGACAAGAGGGCCGCAGTTGGCGGCGCATTAAGGTCGCCAAAATTGCGTATCGCCCAGATCGCGCCTCTCTACGAATCCGTCCCCCCAAACCTGTACGGCGGAACCGAGCGCGTTATCGCTCATCTGACCGATGAGCTCGTTCGCCGGGGACACGACGTGACGTTGTTCGCAAGCGCCGACAGCCGCACGCTGGCGCGGCTCGAGCCGTGCCGCAAGACCTCGTTGCGGCTCGACCCGGGACTGTCCTGGGACGTTCCGGCGACGCTCGACATGCTGGCGCGCGTGCGTGACCGTATCGATCAGTTCGACTTGCTCCATTTTCACCAGGAGGCGTTCCACCTTCCCCTGTTCCAGGACGTTGCCGATCGTACCGTGACGACACTGCACGGGCGACTCGACATCGAGGACTTGGGGCGCCTGTTCGCGCGTCACCGGAACTATCCCATGGTGTCCATCTCTGACAATCAGCGGAAAGCACAACCCTTTCAGCGCTGGCTGGCGACGGTTCACCACGGCTACCCGCGCGATCAATACAAATTCAACGCCAGGCCGTCCGGAGGGTATCTCGCGTTCCTCGGCCGCACGGCGCCCGAAAAGGGCGTCGACAGCGCCATCGCGATTGCACGCCTCGCCGGATTGCCGCTCAAGATCGCCGCCAAGGTGGATCACGCGGACCGCGGCTATTTCGAGCGGCATATCGAGCCGCTCCTCACGGACGCAAACGCCGACTTTATCGGAGAGATCAGAGAAACCGAAAAATCGGAATTTCTGGGCAACGCCATCGCGCTGCTGGTGCCGATCAAATGGCCGGAGCCGTTCGGCTTGGTGATGATCGAGGCCATGGCGTGCGGCACGCCCGTCATCGCCTTTTCCTGCGGATCGGCGCCAGAAATTGTGGAAGACGGCAGGAGCGGATTTCTGGTCCATGACGTCGAGCAAGCGGTCGCCGCGGTCGGGAAGCTCGGCGATCTCGACCGGAGCGAGGTTCGCGCCTGCTTCGAGCGCCGCTTTACGGTCGATGCAATGGCGGATGGGTACGAGCGCGTCTACAATCGCCTGCTCGAACCGAAGCCGCTTCCGACAACGATCATGCCGAATTATGCGTCCGCGCAGATCGAGACATTGGCGGCGTCGCCTGTTCTTGCTCCCGCGCACGCGCGCGCCCAGAATGGCGCCGGCAAACCATCCCCATAGAGCATGATGCCGAAAAGTGTGAAGCGGTTTTCGGACAACATCATGTTCAAACTGTTCATGATGCCGAAAAGTGTGAAGCGGTTTTCGGACAACATCATGCTTAAACTATTGCGGCCGATCACGTTCATGACTTTTGGTCGTTTCGACCAAAAGTCATCGTGATCTTGTTGCGGCTGACAGATATGGCTGAACTTTCGCCGGCCGCGCTTGGTACCGAATTCGAGGAGCCGCCGCTCGCGCATGGCGAGTTTCTGCATGTCCTGAAGCATGACGATCTGTTCGCGGTCTTCGATGCGCGCGGCGACATATTTGGCCAGATGCACCCGGTCGGCCCGAGCACCGGGGCCGATGGGTTGTTTCAGGACGACACGCGCGTCCTGTCCGGCTTCTGGCTCAGGATCGCCGGACAAACCCCGCTGTTGCTCAGCGCCGGAACGGGCGCCGATAACGTCATCTTCTCCGCAAATCTTACCAATCCGCGCTTCACAGACGATGCTGGCGTCGATATTCACGCCTCCGAAATTCATATCAATCGCCGGCGGTTGCTCTGGAATAAAAAGCTGCACGAGGCCCTGCTGCTACAGAATTACGGGGCCATTCCCGTCGCCTTCGAGCTTTCCTTTATTTTCGATGCCGACTTCCGTGACGTTTTCGAGATCCGGGGTGCAACCCGGAACAAGCGCGGCAACCTGATCGCGCCGGAAATCTCCGACTCCGCGGTGCGCCTCGGCTATCGTGGACTCGATGGCCGTCTGCGCCGCACTGGAATTTCCTTCTCCCGCCCGATCCGCGTGCGGGGCCAGCATGTCTCTTTGCCGATCTGCTTGCCGCCGGGAGGCAGCGCTCATCTTCAGCTTGCGATCTCGAGCGACGGCAGTACGGATCGCCCGGACAGGACGCAGTTCTTCGGGGCGCTGAAGCGGCGGAAGCGTGAGGCCCGCAGTCAGATCAGGCGGCTCGACCGGATCGCCAGCGACAACCCAAAATTCGATCACTGGCTCGGGCGCGCAGCCTCCGACCTCGCGCTCCTGACCACGCAGCTCGAGAGCGGCCCCTACCCCTACGCCGGCATACCCTGGTTCAGTGTTCCGTTCGGCCGTGACGCGATCATCACCGCTCTGCAAACGCTGTGGATCGAACCCTCGATCGCGCAAGGCGTTCTGTCTTTCCTGAGCGGCAGCCAGGCCGTGGAGCAATCCAGCTTTCGCGATTCTGCGCCCGGCAAGATCATGCATGAAACCCGCCGGGGTGAAATGGCCGCTCTGAGCGAAGTTCCGTTTGCGGCCTATTACGGCGGCGTCGACACAACGCCGCTCTTCGTCATGCTCGCCGGCGCTTACTTCCAGCGCACCGCCGATCTCGAATTCGCGCAAACGATCTGGCCGTCCGTCAGTCTTGCCCTCGCATGGATCGACCGCTTCGGCGATGTCGATGGCGACGGCCTTACTGAATATCTGCGCGGCGAGGCCACCGGATTGCAGAACCAGGGCTGGAAGGACAGCGCGGACTCCGTGTTCCATGCGGACGGGGAACTTGCGACCGGTGCGATTGCGCTCGTGGAAGTGCAGGCCTATGTCGCGGCGGCCAAGCATGCCGCTTCCATTCTTGGGGCAGCACTCGGCAGGGCGGAAGATGCGACGCGCCTGAAGCACGAGTCCGGGGCGCTGTGCGAAAGTATCGACAGGATGTTCTGGCGCGAGTCTCTCGGCACGTTCGCAATTGCGCTGGACGGCGAAAAGCGCGCCTGCGACATCCGCGCCTCAAACGCAGGCCATGTCCTGTTCGCCGGGGCGGCGCGGGCAGATCGCGCGGCGAGCGTGGGCGAGCAATTGATGAGCCGGGATTCGTTCTCGGGCTGGGGCGTCCGGACTGTCGCGGAAGGACAAGCGCGGTATAATCCGATGTCCTATCACAATGGCACCATCTGGCCGCATGACAGCGCGATCGTCGCGGCCGGTCTTGCGCGCTACGGCATGACGGAAAAGGCGGCGCGCATCTTCACGGGACTGTTCGACGCCGCGTCGAACATGGCCCACTGGCGTTTGCCGGAGCTGTTCTGCGGCTTCCATCGCCGCGCGGGCGAGGACCCGGTCGCCTATCCTTCCGCCTGCACGCCGCAAGCCTGGGCCAGCGGCGCGCCATTTCTCCTGCTTCAATCCTGTCTCGGCGTGAGCCTCGATGCGGCAAGCGCAACCATCAAGGTGACGCGGCCCTATCTGCCGCCGTGGATCAGCGACGTGCGCATTGGCGGTTTGGCGCTGGGCGACGGACGCTGCTCCCTCCGCTTCCGGGGCCGAGGCGACAATGTCGGCGTGCGGCTGGATGATGTCAGCGGCGACGTGAAGCTTTTGGTGGGCGACGAAATCACCATGACTTCGGATTAACCCGATCCGAAGCCATTGAACGTGTCCGGATTAAATAGTTTTAGCATGATGTCGTCCAAACCGCTTTCCGCTTTTCGACGGCCCTACATGGCGCGCGCCGTCGCCATCAACCTTGCTGACATTCTGGGACCATTCGCCAAACTAATTGTGAGATGTAAGCTGTCTTACGTGAGGCAGCGATGATGAACAAATCCAGGCTCTCTGTTAAGTGGCAGACCGTCATTCCTCGTCCGGTCCGTGAACGGCTGGCACTCTCGCCCGGTGACACCCTGCGTTACAAAATAACTGACGCAGGTGTGATGTTGGAGAAGGAGATCGACGTGACGGACGATCCGTTCGCCACGTTCACCGAGTGGGCAAGCGACGAAGACGACGCGGCATATGCCGATCTCTGACCGGCATATCTACGCGCCGTGGAGCGTGGTTGTCGTTCCGTTTCCCTACACAGATCGGCTGGCGCAAAAGCGGCGTCCGGCGCTCGTCATATCGAATCCGGTCGTCGAACAATTCGGACTTATCTGGCTCGCCATGATCACCAGCGCTGCTAACAGGAGCTGGTCGTGCGATATTCAAATCAAAGACCTTACGCAGACTGGCCTGACTTCACCCTCTATCATCCGGCCGGTGAAAATTGCGTGCATCGATTTGAGTCGCGTTTTGCGGGCAGCCGGGCAGCTATCGGCGCGGGACCAACGTGCTGTCAGCAAGAAACTAATCACTCTGTTTCCCTGACTCTTGCATTGCCAAGATGTAACACCGCCGGTCTTGCCGTGCGCGTATCGGATCGCCCACAATTCCAAGCGATCGTCAGGGCCTGCGAGGAGCGGCGCGTAATGAAGCGGTTTGTTCTGTTTCTGCTGCTGCTCGCCATCGCTGGCGGCGGCGCGGGTTACTATGTCTGGGCGCAAAACCAGACGGCCGCGCTGGATATTCAGACCGTCGAAGTCACGCGCGGCGCGGTACGGCGGGTGGTCGCGACGTCCGGCGCGGTGCGTGCGCTCGGCACGGTCGAGGTCGGCTCGCAGCTATCGGGGCAGATCGGCGAGCTGAACGTGGATTTTTCCTCCGAGGTGAAGCAGGGCGGCGTGCTCGCCCGCATCGAGCCTTCCACCTTCGAGACCAAGGTGCGCGAGGCGGAAGCCGGCGTCGCGCTGGCGCGGGCCGGCATTACCGTGCAGGAAGCGACCATCGCCCGCGCCGAGGCCAATCTCGTCAAGGCCAAGGCGGACCTCAATCGCAGCCAGCAATTGGTCGCGCGCGGCGTGACCACCGCGGCGGCGCAGGATGCCGCCCTGGCGGCCGAGCAAGCTGCGGTCGCCGATGTCGCCATCGCCAAGGCGCAGCTCGAAAATGCGCGCGCGACGCTGCTGCAGCGCCAGGCGACGCTGGACAGCACCAAGATCGACCTTGAGCGGACCTTCATCCGTGCGCCGATTGACGGCGTCGTCATCGCGCGCACGACCGAAGTCGGCCAAACCGTCGCCGCCTCGCTGCAAGCGCCGATCCTGTTCACCATCGCTCAGGACCTGACACGCGTTCAGATCGACGCGCAGGTGGACGAGGCCGACATCGGTCAAGTGGCGCAGGGTAATCCCGTATCCTTCACGGTCGACGCCTATCCGGACCTGAAATTCACCGGCGTCGTGTCGCAGATCCGGCTTGCGCCGACGGCGCTCGCCAATGTCGTGACCTATACAGTCGTGATCGACGCCGAGAACCCGATGCAGCGGCTCCTGCCGGGGATGACCGCCAATGTCGAGATCGAAACCGGCACGCGCGAGGGCGTGCTCCTGCTCGCAAACGAAGCGCTGCGCTTTCAGCCCCGCGAAGCCGCCGAAGCGCTGGTCGAGGGCGATTTCGCAGAAGGCGCGCGCGGTCGTGGGCGGCGCGGGGGCGATCGCGGCCAGCGCATGCTGGACCGGCTCCGCACCGAGCTGAAGCTTGACGACGCAACCTATAAGAAGGCCGCCGCCGCGATCCAGCGGACGCTCGCCGAGTTCCGCGCCGAGCGGCAGGCAGCGGGTGGCTCTCCCGGCGACGATCAGCGAGAGCAGGTGAGGGCGCGCATGGCGGCCGCGTTGCGCACGGCGCTTTCGACCGAGCAATACCGAGCCTACGAGGAGATGCAGCGGCTCGCCCCGTCGGGACCGCGCCGTGCCACCGTCTATGTGCTGGGCGGAAACGGGCGGCTTCAGCCCCGCAACGTGCGCCTCGGCCTGGCCGACGGGACCGCGACCGAGATCGTCGCAGGACTCGAGCCCGGCGCGAAGGTGGTCGTGCGTGTGCGCGAGCCGGTGACATCGTGAACACCACTGCCCAGATCGTCGCGCGTGATCTGCACAAGACCTATCGCATGGGCGACACCGACATCCATGCGCGGGACGATGTGAGCCTCGACATCCGCGCGGGCGAATATCTCGCGGTGACGGGGGCGTCGGGCTCCGGCAAGTCGACCTTCATGAATCTGATCGGCGCGCTCGACCAGCCGACGAGCGGGCGGCTCGGTGTCGGCGGTCACGATCTGACGACGCTTGATGCGGACGGGCTGGCGCAATACCGCAATGCGACCATCGGCTTCGTCTTCCAGCAGTTCAATCTGCTGGCACGGACAAGCGCGCTGAACAATGTCGCTCTGCCTTTGCTCTATTCCGCGACGCCGGCAGCCGAGGCTCGGGAACGCGCGAGCGTCAGCCTCGACCGCGTGGGATTGGGCGCACGCAAGCACCATCAGCCTTCGGAACTGTCCGGCGGTCAGCAGCAACGCGTCGCAATCGCCCGCGCGCTGGTCAATGAGCCGAAGATCATCCTCGCCGACGAGCCGACCGGTGCGCTGGACAGCCATACGACCGAGGAAATCGTCGCCCTGTTCGAAGCGTTGAACAATGACGGCATCACCATCGTCATGGTCACGCACGAGCCCGAGATCGCGGCCCGCGCCCGCCGGCGAGTCGCCTTTCGCGACGGCAAGGTCGTCGACGACACGGGACACTCGCGGTGAACCCGCTCGCCTCCTTCCGCGTTGCGCTGGGCGCATTGCGCCTGAACGCGCTGCGCACCTTCCTCGCCATGCTTGGCGTCATCATCGGCGTGGCGTCCGTCATTGTCATGGTGTCGGTCGCGTCCGGCGCAGGGCAAGCAGTCGAGAGCCGCATCCAGGCGCTCGGCGCGAACCTGCTGACGATCTCGCCCGGCTCGTTCACGTCCGGCGGACGCCGCTCGGGTGAGGGCACGGCGACTCCGTTCTCCGATCAGGACGTCGATCATGCTCGTGTCGGTGACTGAGCGGACGCGCGAGATCGGCCTGCGCATGGCGGTTGGCGCGCGCAAGAAAGACATCATGAGCCAG
>JBKJVQ010000254.1:0-29320 GCA_046717125.1 Methyloligellaceae bacterium | reverse complement strand
GAAAACCATGGCGTCAGCGTGGCCGTGTGCGTCAGGTGCCTGAGTCAGATGCTGCGAACGCGCCGTCGAAGGCGTCCGTCTTGAAATCGTACGAGCCGAGGTTCTTCAGCTCGAACCGAAGCGAGATACGCTGATCCGGCTCGATGTCGCGGTCGCGGATGAAGGTCTCCTCGTACGTCACCGTGAGCGAGAAGCAATCGTCGGCCCAACGTACGCCGATGCCGTCGGTGATACGCTGCTCGTTGGAGATGTCGTAGCGCATCTGACCGACAAGCGACCAGCGGTCGGTCAGCGCCAGGACACCGTTTCCGAGAATCTCCTCGCGGTCTTCGATGAAGCCGATGAGGTTCTGGTCGTTGATGTCGGCATAGGTCACTGCGGCCGTAATCGGCCCATAGGTCAGCCACGTGCTGAGATCGGTCCGGCGCAGCGTCAGATCTTCCTCGTCGAAGCGGGATTGGGCCACGGCGCCCCAATTCTTGACCGACTCGAAATAGACGCCGGTCACATAGTCCGAGCGCGCGGTGTCGAGACCTGAGCCGACATCGAAGGCGTTTGGACCCCCGAGCTGATAGCTCTGGCCCGCGACGGCACGCATGTAGGTGCCGGAGTGAAGCTGCATTGTGTACCGAAGGCCGACATCGGCGCGTGTCCCGGTCTCGATCCGGTCGTAGCCGGAGAACTTGTCGACATCGAACAGGAGCGTGTCGTCGAACACCAGGCTGCGCGCATCCTCGTTCGGAATATCCCTCTGATCGATCGTATCGGGCCGCGCCATGATCTGAGCGACCGGCTCGATAACATGGGTGGCCCGCATTCCATGCGCGACGAACGGGTAAGCGTACTGCAGACCGCCCACGGCGGTCGCGCGGCCGATCGCGTCACGATTGCCGATCTCGCCCGTGACGGGGTCGTTCACGTCCGACACATAGTAAAGATCGCCGCGGCCGCGCGCGAACGGCGTCCACACCTGGCCGATCGGATCGATCAACTGACGACGCCATTTCAGCTCGTTGATGATGCGATTGTTGTCCGATCCGTCCTCGCGCGACAGGGACAGTGCGTTGGCGTCGAACGCCAGTTCGCCGCCCAGCACCGGCTGTTTGAAAATATAGTTGTAGTCGATGACCGGATGGACCCAAGACTCCGCGAAGTCCGTGTCCTGACCGACCAGACCGTTGAACTGATACAGGCGCGCGCCAAAATAGTTCCGGTCTCGTATGCCGATCAAATAGGCCTGCGAAATGCGATCGGTCCTTAAGACGTCGTCGAGCTGGTAGTAGCGGCGGAACGTGTCGTCGCTATCCAGCGTCACGTCCCAACCGTAGTTCCAGAAAGAATTGTACCAGAAATCGCCGCGGGTCTTGATCGAGCCGCGGAAATATTCGTCACCCGGGTCCGACTCCAAACGATCGCCCTGATAAACGCCTGCCATATCGATCTTGTATCCGCCATTGCGGAATCTCTGACGCCACTCGCCCTTCATCAGGACACCTGCCTTCTCGGTGATGACAGGGCTGAAGGTGAAGTCGTAGCTCTCGTCGAGCGCGAAATAGTAGGGAATCTCGACCGAGCTGCCGAGCTCGTCGGAGTGTCCGTAGGTCGGCACGAGGAACCCGGATTTGCGCTTTACGGTCGGGTCGGCGTGCCGGAAATAGGGGACGTAGGCGACCGGCACGCCGAAGAACTCGAACGCCGCGCCACGATAGGTGATCGTCGCGTCCGGCTTGTTGTGCGTAATCTTGCGCGCGCGAATGCGCCAGGTCGGCGGTGCTTCGGGGTTCGTCGCGCAAGGTTTGCACGGCGTGTACGCGGCCGATTCGAACTCCGTCACCTCGCCTTCCATGCGCGTCGCCTTCACCGCGGCGATGCGCTCGTCGTCCTGGGTGACAACGCTTAAGGAGCGGACGAAGCCGTCACGGAAATCGTCTGTCAGCGTAATCTTGTCGGCAGCGATCACGGCGCCGGCCGGCTCCTTGATACGGACATTGCCTTCGGCGTTCAGGGTGCTGGCGCTGCGGTCGTAAATGACCTGGTCGGCCGTCAGCGTGTAATTGCCGTAATAGATTTCGACGTTGCCGCGCGCGGTAACCTTGTTGTTCTCGTTGTCATAGATCAGGTCGTCGGCCTGCAGCAGCATCGGTGTATTTTTCTCGGGCTGCTGGAGCTGAATGTTCTTGAGGGAACTCTCGCCGAATTGTTGAGCCTGCGCGCCCGTAGCGAGCGCGATCGGCGCGACCGTCGTGAGCAGCGCAAGTGCGAATGCGCGCAGATCCATCTAGCCATCCTCCTGATAGAGGAGAACGGTCAGGGCAAGGAACGATCCGATAAGCACCGGAACCCAGGCAGCGGCCCATGGCGAGGTGACTTCGGCAAGCCCGAGATTGCGGGAAATTTCAGCCAGCATGAAGAAGCCGAACCCCGCCGCAAGGCCCGCGACCGCCATCTTCTGGATGCTGCCGAAGCGAAAGCCCTTCAGTGAGCAGGTCGCCGCCACGAGAACCATCACCGCCAGAAGGAACGGTCGCGACAGGAGGAGCTGATACTGCAGTTTGAACTGCGTCGCGGACAGTCCTGCCCGTTCGGCGATGGCGATAATCGTCGGCAGTTCCCAAAACGACATGGAGCGAACCGACCCCAGACTGTCACGGACCTGCGCGGGGGACAGATAGGTCGACAGCAGATAGCGGTTGAAGAACAGGGGCTGCTGGCCGACCGCAGTGACCCAGACATTGGCCAGTTCCCAGCGGCCGTCGCGCAGCTCTGCCGTGTCAGCTTCGACGCGCGACGTGAAGCGCCGGTCGGAATCGTACTCCAGGACCGTCACGCCGGTCAGGGAGAAACCGCTATTGGCGCTCGCCTTGGCATGAACGATGGATTGTCCGTCGGCGCCGTCCTGTCGCAGCCACGCGCCGGCGCTTTGCGTCTGGACGAGTGATTTTTCCGTGTTGAACGCACCGGCGAACAGCCGCTCCGACTCTGCCATCGCGGACGCCGCCATCGGATTGTAGAGCGTCACCGCGAGGAGACCGACCGCGAAAGCGACGATTACGCCCGGCAGCACGAACTGCCACACGGATATGCCAGCCGCACGTATCACGACGAGTTCCGAACTACGGCTCAGAAGCAGGTAACCCCCCATGCTTCCGATCAGTACCGCGAAGGGAAGCGTGAGTTCGGTGAATGACGGCAGCCGAAGCAGCGTGACGTAGGCGAGCAGAAGCATCGGAGTGTTCCCGGTCTTGCCTGACCGCCGGAGCATCTCGATGAAGTCGACGAAAAAGATCAGCACAACGCAGACGGTGAACATGGCCAGCACAGCCATGAGCACACGCAACGAAATGTAGCGCGCGAGAATCCCCGCGGCGGTCGTGGCTCGAAGCCCTGATGTCACCTTACCTGCGTCCCCCGGGCGGTTGCGGCCCCAAGTCGCGACGCTCCCCCCAGGAGCGCAGCTTCGACAGCCTTCCGCCAATCCGGATTTATTCTAGCCTGAGCGGCCCAAGTCGCAAAGAAAATCGCGAGCAGGGGAACGGCATAAACGAGGGATACGGCCCAAGTGTGAACAACTGCCAGATTCGTCGCCGCAAGGCCCACCCCGCGCACGAGGATCGATGTCATGAAGGCGGCGCCGATAATGCTCCAACGCCCCTGTCTCGTGGTCCGGGCCCGCGCCAGAAAAGCGACCGATATCATTGCAAAAACAAAAGGATATAGCGCTGTCGCGAAGCGATCATGCAGTTCCCCGCGCAGACGTCCCGAATATTTCTTTGCAAATTCGTCGTCGGCCGACGGCCAGAGAAGTTCACCGAGATAACGTTCCCGCGGCCGCAGAACCTCGCCCTCAGCGTCATTTCCGAACTGCGAAATATCGAAAACATATTGCTCGAAAGCCACAATCTGCGTGCCGTCGTCACGGGATGATTCTTTGGTGCGGTGGATGTGGCCGTCGAACATGACGAGATAGGCCGTCCCGTCGCGCTCGATCAGACGCGCGCGCTCCGCGAGGTAAGTCATGGATTCATCGGCCGCGGGCTCACCCTTGGACGATTGTCCGCCCGACTTTCCGGTTTCCTTTTCTTCCTTCTCAGTAACCCGTCCGTCATGGATGACAAGGCCGAGAAGATCGCCGTTGGATGCCCTTTCACGGATATGGAACGTCAGGCCCTCGTCAGGGCTTGAAAAGCGGCCGGGCTGAAGCACCTGCGCGATCAGATCGGTGCGCACCTGGACGATGAAATCGCGCAACAGGCGCGAACTCGCCGGCATCAGCCAAAGATTGATGATCAGGATGCAGGCCGACACGATTGCGGCGAACGCGATGAAAGGGCGGGCGAATGTCCAGACCGTCGCGCCGGAGCCGGTCATGACGATCAGTTCGCTGTCGCCGCTGACCCGGTCGAGCGTATGCAGCGACGACATGAGGTACGCGTTCGGCGCGATCAAGGCGATCAGGTTCGGCAGAGCGAGGCCGGTCATCTGCAGGAAAATCAAAAAACTCTGACCCTGCGCGGTGACGAGGTTGAGCTGCCGCAGGACCGTCGCGAGCCACACGATCAACGTGAGGGTCAGCAGGACCAGCAGAAACGCGCCCGCGACCTGGCGAAACAGATATCGCCCGAAAAGACCCATGCGATCCGTCGCGTGTGCGACGCTCCCACGCTCAACGGCCCGCGCCAAAAGGCACGGCCGGAGCTCCCTCATCCCAGTACTCAGGGTCTAACGTGGCGGAATTTCGACACCCGGCGGGAGCCTTGATTTCCAAGGTCCGGCGCTCTACCAACCATAAGCGCGCGCCATCGCGCCACGACGCCCGCACAGCACAACCCATTGCCCCATATTCGCCGACGTCACAACGTTGCCTCGGCTGTGCGGCGAGGGCAGGGTGTCGCGAAAGTGCCGCGCCTGAAACAAGGAGCATTTGCATGACTGACGCCGCCAGCGTGTCCTTCAAGGGTCTCGATGCCCCGTCGGACGGTGTTTTTGTGGTGCTGGCCGACGAAGGACCAGAACTGGCTTCGCTCGGGCAGTCGCTCGACGGCAAGACCGGCGGGTATGTCATGCGCGCGGCCGGCGCGGCGAACTTCAAAGGCAAGAAGGAAAGCGTGCTGGATCTGATCGCGCCGCGCGACACCGACCTCGCACGGCTGATGATCATTGGCGCGGGCAAATCCGCGGAGTTCACCGCCGAGGATTGGATCGGTCTCGGTGGCTCGACACGCGGCGCTTTGGCCGGCCGCAACGGTACGGCGGTGACCATTGCTGTCGAGACCGGGAACGGAGTGCCCGCAGAACACGTCGCTGATTTCGCTCTCGGCCTGATGCTCCGTGGCTACAAATTCGACAAGTACAAGTCCAAGAAGAAAAAAGACGATAATGGCGAAGATGAAAACATACTGAAGACGATCTCCATTCAGTGCGCCGATCCTGCCGCGGCTGAAGCCGCGTTCGCGGCGCGCCGCTCTGTGGCAGAAGGCGTGATCCGGGCGCGCGATCTCGTCAACGAACCCGCCAACATTTTGGGCCCGGCAGAATTTGCGGAGCGCTCCAAGGAGCTGACCTCCGTCGGAGTCGACGTCGAAATCCTCGACGAGGCCACGCTGCAAGAGCTCGGCATGGGCGCGCTGCTCGCGATTGGCAGGGGCAGCGAGCGGCCGAGCCACGTGGTCGTGATGCGCTGGGCTGGCTCGGACAACAAGGACGACGGGCCCGTTGCCTTTGTGGGCAAGGGCGTGACGTTCGACACCGGCGGCATCTCGATCAAGCCCTCGGCCGGCATGGAAGATATGAAGGGCGACATGGCGGGCGCGGCCTGCGTCGTCGGTCTCATGCATACCCTCGCCGCACGCAAAGCAAAGGTCGATGCCGTGGGTCTTATCGGGCTGGTCGAGAACATGCCGAGCGGATCGGCGACGCGTCCTGGCGACGTCGTAACCGCCATGTCCGGCACGACGATAGAGGTGTTGAACACGGACGCCGAGGGCCGCATGGTGCTGGCCGACGTGCTCTGGTACGCGCAAGATCGTTTCAAGCCGCGCTTCGTGATCAATCTCGCGACGCTGACTGGCGCCATCATGGTTGCGCTCGGCAAGGAGCACGCGGGCCTTTTCTCGAACAATGACGAACTCTCACAGCGCCTGACGGAAGCGGGCCTCGCAACCGGCGAGAAAATCTGGCGCATGCCCCTGGGCAAAAAGTACGACAAGCTCATCGACTCGAAGGTTGCCGACATAAAGAACACCGGCGGCCGCTGGGGTGGCGCGATCAGCGCGGCGCAATTCCTTCAGCGCTTCATCAAGGACGACACGCCCTGGGCCCATCTTGATATCGCGGGCACGGGAATGGCTTCAGCCGATACCGAGATAAACCGGAGTTGGGGTTCTGGCTTCGGCGTCAGATTGCTCGATCGGCTCGTGGCCGACCACTATGAGGACAAAGGCTGAAGACCGCCCGCTCCCACAATTATTTTCCATAATATACCTTATGCGAATCGCGGATCGGCAAATGGCGCTGAAGCTCGGTTGTGCCGGATGAGCCAAGACGGCGGCCCGCGTAAGTCGCTGGACGATCTTCTCGCTGTCATGGCCGCCCTGCGCGATCCGAAGGCTGGCTGTCCCTGGGACATCGCACAGACATTCTCCAGCATCGCGCCCTATACGATCGAAGAAGCGTACGAGGTCGCTGACACGATCGCGCGCGGCGACATGAAGGGCCTGCGCGACGAACTCGGCGATTTGCTTTTGCAGGTCGTTTATCACGCTCAGATTGCCAGTGAAGCCGGCACGTTCGATTTCGGCGAAGTGGCGGACGGCATCGTTCGAAAAATGATTCGACGTCATCCGCACGTTTTTGGCAACGAACGAGACGCCGACGCATCCGCTCTCGACGCCCGTTGGGAGCGCATCAAGCAGCAGGAACGGGCGCAGCGCGGTGGAGCTGTGGATGGATCTGTTCTGGCGGACGTTCCAATCGCCCTACCCGCACTCAGCCGCGCCCTGAAACTCCAGAACAAGGCCGCGCGCGTCGGCTTCGATTGGCCTTCGCTCGAACCTGTCTATGACAAGCTCGATGAGGAAATCGCGGAGCTGAAAGAGTCAGCGACGCTGGGATCGACCGAAGCGGCCGAGGAAATAGGCGACCTGCTGTTCGTCGTCGCCAATATAGCCCGGCATCTCGGGATCGATCCGGAGGATGCGCTGCGGAGCGCCAACGCCAAATTCGAGCGGCGCTTCCGGGGCATCGAAGCACGGCTTAGAGATGCCGGCAGCGAACCCGCGCAGTCGACCCTCGAAGAGATGGATGCGCTCTGGGACGAGGTGAAGGAGGAAGAGCGTCGCGGATCAGGCTAAGCGCCCGACAACCGTCTTTTCCGTATTCCCTGGTCTCCGCTTCCGGTCGAGCTGTTGCGCCTTATCCGCAGCCAGCCTTACGACGATGCGCAACTGGCCGTCGTCCTGCGCCTCGCGCTCGAGCACTTCGCCATGCTCATGCAGCCAGTGCGTCAGGCTGCCCTCCGCTGTGCCGACGAGCAGCTCGACGACCCGGTGCGCCGCGTTCACTCGCCGTTCGATCAGCGCAGTCAGCGCATCGAGGCCCTCGCCTGTCGCGGCCGAAACCGGAAGCGCATCCGGACGATGCCGGCGAGCCTCGTTCCCTATGCGTTGGACGCCTTCGTCCGTCAGCAGATCGATCTTGTTCCAGACCTCGATCAGACGCTCCGAGCGCGCAACTTCGTCGATACCGAGTTCGGCGAGAACGCGGTCGACATCCGCCTGCTGCGCCTCATACATCGGATCGGCGATGTCGCGCACATGCACGATAAGGTCGGCCTCGATCACCTCCTCGAGCGTGGCGCGGAAGGCCGCGATCAGCATCGTAGGCAGTTCGGAGACGAAGCCTACCGTATCGGAGATCGCGGCCTTGCCGCCTCCCGGCAGCTTCAGTGCACGGACGGTCGGATCGAGTGTCGCGAACAGCATATCGTGCGACAGAACGGATGCGCCGGTTAGTGTATTGAAAAGCGTGGTTTTTCCTGCGTTTGTATAACCAACCAGAGCAACGATCGGATAGGGCACGCGCTGGCGGGATTTCCTGTGCAGGCCGCGCGTCCGCCGGGCGGTCTGCAGCTCATCTCGAATCGAGTCCATGCGTTCCTGGATCAGACGCCGGTCGGTTTCGATCTGCGTCTCGCCTGGACCGCCCAGAAAACCGAAGCCGCCGCGTTGCCGTTCAAGATGTGTCCAGGACCGCACGAGGCGGCTTCGCTGATAATCGAGATGCGCAAGTTCGACCTGGAGCCGGCCCTCCTTGGTGCGCGCGCGGCGGCCGAAAATCTCGAGAATCAGCGCAGTGCGGTCGAGCACTTTCGCCTTCCATGCGCGCTCGAGATTGCGCTGCTGTACCGGCGTCAACGGATGATCGACGATGACGAGTTCCGCGCCCTCCGCCGCGATCAGTCCGGAGAGTTCCTCCACCTTGCCCGAGCCGAATAGTGTGGCGGGTCGCGGCGTCGCCACGATGACCGCCCCCCTCGCCCGGACATCGAGGCCGATCGCTTCCGCCAGACCCACCGCCTCTTCGAGTTTTGCCTCGATCGGCCTATCGGCCGGCCCGGGCGTTACGGCCCTCGCGCGCCGCAACACAGGTGCAAGCACAACGGCACGGGCGCTCGAAGCTTTGCGAGCAACCGAAATCTCGTTTTGCGTCCCCCGCGATTGGGTGGAGCGACTGCGTTTTGAACTCAAAACCGAACCTTATTCGTCAGCGGATTCTGTCCCGTCCGCCAGATGAACCGGCTGGCCGGGCATGATCGTGGAGATGGCATGCTTGTAAACAAGCTGCGAGTGGCCATCCCTGCGCAAAAGAACACAAAAATTGTCAAACCACGTAACAACACCCTGAAGCTTTACGCCATTAACAAGAAATATCGTCAGAGGTGTTTTTGTCTTTCGAACATGATTGAGGAAGGTGTCTTGCAGATTTTGTGCACGCTCTGTCGCCATGAGCTTTCCATTATCTTTATATTGTTATGCAAAAGTTTTCCGTCCAGATTTTCCTGCTTCATGACTGGCGCAAGGCAGCGTCTCCGACATTTGGATCCCGATCCCGTCGATTTATACCAAGTCATCAACGGATCGGCTTCAAAGATTAGAGCACGACTGTCGTCCGTAACCGCTCCACACTTTTCGCATCATGCTTTGGCCCTTCATTAGATGCGATGCGACCGGCAATTCGCAAGGCCCAAGCCGGATCATCTATCCGTATCGGAAAACATGGCCCTGAGCCAAGCCGGACGCGAGGGGATTGAAGACGAACGCGTCAGCGCAACGCGTTGCCGCGTTCGGTGGACGTCACGCCTAAAGCGCGTAGTTTGCGGTGCAGAGCAGATCGTTCCATGCCGATGAACTCGGCTGTCCGGGAAATGTTGCCACCGAAGCGATTGATCTGGGCGACGAGATAGTCGCGCTCGAAAATCTCGCGCGCATCGCGAAGCGACAGCGACATCAGGTGCTCGCCCCCTCCCCCATTCGCCGAGAGCGGAGCATTCGATCCGACATCCTCCGGCAGCATGTCGGCGGTGACGACTGTGTCAGCGTCGCCGCCGGCCAGGATCAGCAGGCGCTCGATATTGTTGCGGAGCTGCCGAACGTTGCCAGGCCAGTCATGCGACTGGAGCACAGCCATCGCGTCGCCGCCAATGCGGCGTGGCGGCAGACCGGATGACAGGCAAAGCTGATGCACGAAATAGTGGATCAGCTCCGGGATATCCTCTCGGCGCTCGGTCAGCGCCGGCACGCGGATCGGGACCACGCTGAGGCGGTGATAGAGATCCTCGCGGAAACGGCCCGATTGCATTTCCTTCTGCAGATCGCGGCTGGTGGATGAGACGATGCGGACGTCAACATGGACTTTCGGGCCGCCACCGACGCGCTGGAATTTCTGCTCGACGAGAACCCGCAGGATCTTTCCTTGTGTCTCGATCGGCATGTCGGAAATTTCGTCGATGTAAAGCGTGCCGCCATGCGCCTCCTCGAGGGCGCCAACTTTGCGGGCCCCGCCGTTGCTGGCCGGGTCCTCGGTGCCGAACAGCTCGATTTCCACGCGTTCCGGAACCATTGCGGCGGCGTTCAGGACAACAAAGGGACCCTCCGCTCGCGCTGACCCGAAATGAATTACGCGAGCCGCCAGTTCTTTGCCCGAGCCGTGCGGGCCGGAAATCATGACGCGGCTGTTGGTCGGGGACACCTTCTCGATCGCCTGACGCAAATGATGAATCGCGCTTGACGCGCCGATCATCACGGAACTCTGCATGCTCCGTTCACGGAGCTCTCGGTTTTCGCGGCGGAGCTTCCAGGCCTCGAGCGCGCGTTGCGCGATCAGGACGAGGCGGTCGGCTTTGAACGGCTTTTCGATATAGTCGTATGCGCCGCGCTGGATCGCCGCGACCGCAGTCTCGATGTTGCCGTGGCCGCTGATGATCACAACCGGCACCTCGGGATGCGCCTCGCGGATGCGGTCGAGAACTTCAAGCCCGTCGAGCCGGCTGCCCTGAAGCCAGATGTCGAGCACGACCAGAGATGGCCGGCGCAGCTCGATTGCAGCCAGAGCTTCGTCGCTGTCCTTCGCGAGCCGTGTACCGTGCCCCTCGTCGTCGAGGATGCCGGCGATCAGCTCCCGGATGTCAGCCTCATCGTCGACAATCAGTATGTCAGACGCCATGGGTCAGTTCCTTTTCGGCCGCCAGCCCCTTATCGGTATCCCGGGTGGGGCTCTCCGCGTCCTGCGCCGGTTGCGCCGGCGGGCGCGCGGGTCCGCCCGATTCGAGCAGTGGCAAGTCCATTTTCACGCAAGCGCCCTGCACAACGCCGTTCCGCTTGGGAGCGTCCTGCAGATGCAGATTGCCGCCATGCTGTTCGGTAATTTTCTGCACGATCGCAAGGCCAAGGCCCGTGCCCTTCTCCCGCGTCGTCATGTATGGCTCGGTCAGACGACTCCGGTTTTCCTTGGGTAGTCCGCAGCCATTGTCGATGACTAAAATCGTGATTCGGTCGCCGCGAACCCGAAGTCGCGCCGTAACGTGGCCTTTGAAATCCTCCGTCGGCGGAACGGTTTCAATCGCCTCGGATGCGTTCTTTACGAGATTGGTGATCGCCTGTGAGATCAGGCGACGGTCGCACAGTGTGTTCACAGGCTTTTGCGGCAAGTCGAGTTCGAACTCGATATCGGGCTTGCTGACCTGGAACAGAAACACGGCTTCGCGCACGATATCCCGCAGATCGTGCTCAAGCATTTGCGGCTTCGGCATGCGCGCGAAGGAAGAGAACTCGTCGACCATGCGCCCGATATCGCCGACCTGACGGATGATCGTGTCCGTACACTGATCGAATATTTCGCGATCCTGCGTGATAACCTTGCCGTATTTCCGCTTGATCCGCTCGGCGGAAAGCTGGATCGGCGTCAGAGGATTCTTGATCTCGTGCGCGATGCGCTGCGCCACATCGGCCCAGGCCGAGCTTCTCTGCGCGGTCACGAGTTCGGTGATGTCGTCGAAGGTGACCACATAGCCGTAGTTCTCCTCCCCTGCCCGCTCGCTGGTGAAGCGCACGGCAAAGATGCGCTCGCCGCCGCCCCTGATCAGACTGATCTGGTCGGTGAGCAGGCTGCGCTGCATCGCTTCGGCGCGCCCCAGGAGAGGACCGAATTCCGGCACAGCTTCCGCCAACGGCCGATCGACCAGGTCGGTCTCTTTGAGGTCGAGCAACATGCGCGATGACGTGTTCGCCAGCTTGATCTTGCCATCGGCGTCGACGCCGATGACGCCGGCGGTCACGCCCGACAGCACGGCTTCGATGAAGCGCCGCCTCTGCATCAGTGTCGAGTTTGCGTCGACCAGTTCGTCGCGCTGGCTCTTCAGCTCTGACGTCATCGTGTTGAAGGTTGTGCCGAGCGATGCGAGGTCGCCTTCGCCGGACTGAACCGCCACGGCGGTATCGAGATCGCCCGCAGAGACTTTCTGCGCGGCGGCGATCAATTGCCGGATCGGCGAAACGAGGCGGTTGGCGAACCACATGCCAGCCCAGATCGCAGCCAGAAGAAGCGTCAGGGCAATCGCCGTATACATGAGCGCGAACGCGACCTGGACGCCGGTCCTGCGCGCCTCCAACTGCTCATACTCGGCAAAGTTCGCCTGCGTTTCCCGCAGGTGCTGCAACACGCGCGCATTCACCGGCCGCACGACATACAGAAATGTGTCGGCGAAATTGTTCAGGCTTTTCAGTGCGCCCACCATATTGGTCTGACCAGGCGCGATCATCACAACCTGACCCTGGCCCGCGAGCTTGAGCGCGCCTTCGGGCGGCGTGCGGTACTCCCAGTTCTCGGGGTTCGCGGCGGTGGCGAGCACTTTCCCCGAATTGTCCACGAGATAGGCGACCGGAATCGCGCGGATCGCGGCCTGGGCGCTCAGGAATTTTCCGAAAGCCTGCGGGTTGGTGCTGACGAGCGCGACGGCCTCGTCGATGTCCTTGGCCATGCCGAGCGTGTCGGCGCGAATAATCTGTCCGTGCTCCTGCAAATAGGCGTTCGCGACGTTGATCGAGTTCTGAATGATGGATTTGGTACGGCTTGAAAACCACGCGTCGAGACCGCGATCGAGCGAAACGGTGGCGAAGGCCGCGAGCAGGATGGCCGGGATGACGGCGATGATGCTGAACAGGCCGACAATCCGGACGTGCAACCGTGCGCCGGCCGCCTGACGTCGCCGCGCAATCCACAAACCCGTCACCTGCCATGCGATGACAAGGATCATCGCGATGACGAGGACAATATTCACAAGCAGGACGGTGACGACGACGTTGTGCGTCGGCGCGATCGGCGTCAAACCGGTGAGAATGAAATAGGTGGAAAGGCCCGAAATCAGGGCCAGGCACACGACGATCAGGCCGAGCGTGAAGGTCAGACGGTTGGAGAACCGCCGCGGAACCGCAGCGTCCATTGATGCCGCAGGCTTCGCGCCTTGTGCGATCACGCCCACTCTCCGGCTGGTCTCGGTCAGGTCCGCTGGTGCAATATGATCACAATGTGTCGCTTTGGCGACGGCGGCCTGAATCAGTAGCGGATATTGTTTGTCTGTGGAGCGCGAAAGACCTTGATCGACAAGTCGCGGATCTTCTTCCGCAGAGTGTTCCGGTTCAAGCCCAGCAACTCGGCGGCCCTGATCTGGTTGCCGCGCGTCGCCGCAAGAGTCGAGACGATCAGCGGCGCTTCCACCTTGGCCAGAATGCGCTGATACAGGCCGGGCGGCGGCAGCTGCTCCCCAAAACTCTGAAAGTATTCAGTCAGATAGCGCTCTACCGCTGCCGAAAGGTCTTCGGGACCGTCCAACGACTCGCGCAAGGATGAAGGCCTTGCATTGGTCGTAAGCTCGTTCTCGATGACCTCGACTGTAATCGTGTCCTGCGTATACAGCGCGGACAACCGGCGCACGAGATTTTCGAGTTCCCGCACATTGCCGGGCCAAAGATGACGCTTGAGCCTATCGACTGCCGCGGGCTCGATGATCTTGGGTGGAAGTCCTTCCCGCTCGGCCTGGGCGAGGAAGTGCTGGATCAGGTCCGGCACGTCTTCGAGACGCTCCCTTAGCGGCGGGAGGCGCAAGGGTACGACGTTCAGCCGGTAGTACAGGTCTTCCCGGAACAGGCCCTGATCGATCTGCTGTTGCAGATCCCGGTTTGTGGCTGCCACGATGCGCACATTCGTCCTGATCGGCGTCCGTCCGCCTACGGTCGTATATTCGCCACCCTGCAGGACACGCAGAAGGCGCGTCTGCGCCTCCATAGGCATGTCGCCGATTTCGTCCAGAAACAGCGTCCCGCTTTCGGCCTGCTCGAAGCGGCCCACATGACGCATCTGCGCACCCGTGAACGCGCCCTTCTCGTGGCCGAACAGTTCGGACTCGATCAGCTCGCGCGGGATCGCCGCCATATTGATCGCAACGAACGGCCCGTTCTTTCGCTTGCCGTATTCGTGGAGCGCGCGCGCGACGAGTTCCTTACCTGTGCCCGATTCGCCCGAGATCATGACGCTAAGATCAGTCTGCGTCAGGCGGGCGAGCACGCGGTAGATGTCCTGCATCGCGGACGAGCGTCCGATGAGAGGCATGCCGACATCGTCGCGTGAAGGCGGGGTCTGTGAAACGCGACGCCGCGGCTCGGACAGGGCGCGACCGACGACTGCAATCAATTCGTTCAGGTCGAACGGTTTTGGCAGATATTCGTATGCGCCCCGCTCGGCTGCCGTGATCGCCGTCATAAACGTGTTCTGCGCGCTCATTACGATGATGGGCAGGTCCGGCCGCAGTTTCTTCACACGCGGTATGAGTTCGAAGGCGTTCTCATCCGGCATGACGACATCCGTAATCACGAGGTCGCCCTCGCCCTGGCTGATCCAGCGCCATAACGTCGCCGCGTTCCCCGTGGCGCGGGGAGAATAGCCCGCGCGCGCCAGCGCCTGGTTGAGTACCGTGCGGATCGCCGCGTCGTCGTCCGCGATGAGGATGTTCCCCTTGGCCATATTTACCGCTCCGCCATGGGCATCAGAGCCCGGAATATCGTCTGGCGTGGTTGAGACTCGCATTCGATAACGCCTCCGTGGTCGCGAACGATCTTGGCGACGAGCGCCAGGCCGAGACCCGATCCGTTCGCCTTGGTCGTGACGAACGGATCGAAAAGATGCGGCATCAGGTCGGGCGGAACGCCGGCTCCGTTGTCCTCGACAAGGATTTCGAGCGGCAGGGTCACGCGTGTCTTTGAGCCCTGGACGGACAGCCGCAAGCCCGGCCGGAACGATGTCGAAAGCGAGATCTGACCGTCGCTCCTCTCCTCGCCGATGGCCTCGGTCGCGTTCTTCACCAGGTTCAGGAACGCCTGGATCAGCTTGTCGCGATCCGCGAAGACTGGCGGGAGAGACGGGTCGTAAATCTCGGCTATGCGAACGTGGCGCGCAAATCCATTGAGCGCGATCTGCTTCACGTGATTCAACACGTCATGGATATTGACGGGTTCTCTCTGCAAAGGCCGTTCGTCACCGAACACCTGCATCTTGTCAACGAGCTTGCAGATGCGGTCCGTCTCGGTACAGATCAGTTGCGTCAGTGTACGGTCCTGATCGCTGAGCCCAGGTTCGAGCAATTGCGCCGCGCCTCTGATGCCCGACAACGGGTTCTTGATTTCGTGCGCAAGCACCGCCGCCAAGGCCGACACGGAACGCGCGGCGCCGCGATGCGTCAGATGGCGTTCGATCATCTGGGCCATGGAGCGCTGTTGCAGCATCATCAACATGCGACCCGGCGCTTCGATCAGCGGACCGCCGAAGATGTCGACCAGCTTCTGGCCGTCGTATCGCGGTGAGCCGATATCGACCCCGTATTCGTTGACGGTCGCCCCGGAGTCGCGCACCTGGTCTGCCAGCGCGACCAGCGGACTGCCGAACCCCACTATGCCGCTTAAGCCATGGCGTTGCATGATCGCGGCGCTCATCTGGAAAAAGTCCTCGCCCGCCGCGTTGACATATTCGATCGTGTTCGCGGGGCCGACGACGAGGATCGGATGCGGCAACGCGCTGAGCACCGGCTCTGCGAATCCCGCTCCGGTTATGGCTTCGCCCGGCATGGTCATTAGTCTCGGCGCGCTCATGCGGCGGCATCCATGACTTCGCCGTAGAGCGCATCGACCAGACGCAGGACGCGCGCCGGATCCGTTTCGGCACAGAGCTTCCTGCGCCAGCCGCGCGCCGCATCCCCCTCGCCGCCTTCGCGCGCCACGACCCAGCCCAGATGCTTGCGCGCCATCCTGACGCCAAGTTCGCGCCCGTAGTGAATAAGCATGTCCTGATACTGGAAACGCAGTATGTCGCGTCGTTCCTCAGTTGACGGATCGCCAGGGTCGGTCCCGGTTTCGATCGTCCTGGCAATGCGGCCGGGCATCCAGGGCGCGCCATACGAACCCCGCCCGATCATCGCCCCGTCCGCACCCGACGCCGAGATCATCGCTACGACATCCGACGGCGATGCGGCATCGCCGTTCGCGATCACGGGAATGGATACGGCCTCTTTGACCGCGCGGATCGCGCGCCAGTCCGCGTGGCCTTTGAAGTGCTGGCAGCGCGTCCTGCCATGGACGGTGATCAGTCTGATGCCAGCGCCCTCTGCCCGGCGTGCAAGTTCCGGCGCATTGATTGTCGCGCAATCCCACCCAAGGCGCATCTTTAACGTGACGGGGCCGCTTACGGCCTCGACCGCTGCTTCGATCAGGGTCAGCGCGTGGTCGAGATCGCGCATCAGAGCCGACCCGGACTGCTTACCCGTGACCAGTCTGGCCGGACAGCCCATGTTGATGTCGACGACATCCGCGCCGAGCCCTTCGGCTACGCGCGCGCCTTCGGCGATCCACCGCGCCTCGCAGCCGGCGAGTTGGATGACGAACGGACTGAGGCCCTCGCCTTCGGCTTTGCGCCGCATGTCGCGGCGTTCGCGAACCAGAGCCTCGCTCGCAATCATCTCCGATACGACAAGCCCCGCGCCGAGCCGCGAGGCGGCGCGCCGAAACGGCAGGTCGGTCACACCCGACATGGGCGCGAGCATGATTCTGTTCCGCAAGGCCACTTGACCCAGCCGAAGTGGCTGCTTAAGCCGCTCGCACTCGGCCTCTACCGGGGTCGGCTGTATCATTTGCACAATAATTGAGCGTCACTCATCAGTGATCGATTAATGAGCACAATACAGATGGTAGTGATTCTGCGCAACCACAGGTGATTGTGGCAAAATGGCCTTGTCAACGCGCGTCGCCGCTCTGATCGTCGCCGCCGGCCGCGGCAGCCGGGCCGGTGGGGCGGGACCCAAGCAATATGTGCCGCTGGGCGGTCAATCCATTCTTTCACGCACCGTCCGGGCGTTTACGGATCATCCGCGCGTCAGCGAGGTTCGCGTCGTTATCCACGCCGACGATTTGGCTACGTACGACACGGCGATAGCCTCGCTCGATATTCGTCCGGGCGCACCCATCATGGGCGGCGCGACACGACAGGACTCCGTCAGGGCGGGTCTGGAGGCGCTGGCTCAGCAGCCGCCGGACCTGGTGCTGATCCATGACGCGGCGCGTCCCTTCGTCGACGGCGGCTTGATCGGACGCGTGATCCTGGCGCTCGACCGCGCCGAAGCCGCCCTGCCCGTCCTGCCCGTGACCGATACGCTGAAGCGGGGCGCGGACGGCTATGTCGTCGAAACTGTTCCGCGGGATGGGCTCTACCGGGCGCAGACGCCGCAGGGCTTCCGCTACGGCAGGATACTTCACGCGCACCGGGCGGCGGCGAAGGCAGAACGATCCGATTTCACCGACGACGCCGCGATTGCAGAGTGGCAGGGAATACAAGTCGCGCTGGTGAGCGGTTCGGCACACAATCTCAAAATCACGACGGCGGAGGATCTGGCGTCCGCGCAGGAGAATTTGATGCGCGAGGGGGCGGGCGGTTTTGGCATCCGGGTCGGATCCGGGTTCGACGTGCACGCATTCGGTCCGGGCGACGGCGTCACGCTCTGCGGCGTGCGCATACCCCACACCCACGCATTGGTGGGCCATTCCGATGCCGATGTCGCGCTGCACGCTTTGACGGACGCCATTCTCGGCGCGCTCGGCGAAGGCGACATCGGGATGCATTTCCCGCCGGCAGAGCCGCGCTGGGCAGGGGCGGCGTCGGAGATGTTCCTGCGCGACGCTGTGTTCCGGACGCATGACAAGGGCGGCACGGTCGAGCATCTCGATCTGACGATCATCTGCGAGACGCCGAAAATCGGCCCGCATCGCGACGCGTTTCGCGCCTCGATCGCCTCCATCGCCGGGCTTGATGAGGGTCGCATCAGCGTGAAAGCGACAACGACCGAACGGCTTGGATTCACGGGGCGTGGCGAGGGTATCGCCGCCATGGCGACGGCAACGGTTCGTCTACCGTGAGCGGTCATGAACTGGACGATCTGCGCGAAGAGGCCGCGCTGTTGCTGGACAGCCTAAGGCGGCGCGGGCTGCTCGTCACCACGGCCGAGTCCTGCACCGGAGGGCTGGTCGCGGCAATCCTGACCGACATCCCCCGCTCGTCGACTGCCTTCGAAAGGGGCTTTGTCACCTACTCGAATGCCGCGAAGGCGGAGATGTTGGGCGTGGACCTGGACCTGCTGGAGTCGCAAGGCGCCGTGTCGGAAGAAGTCGCGCGCGCGATGGCGAAGGGCGCAATCCTTAACTCGCATGCCGATCTCGCCGTCGCGATTACCGGCGTTGCCGGTCCTGATGGCGGCACCGCCGAGAAGCCGGTCGGCCTCGTGCACGTCGCCGCGACCAAGCGCGAGGGTTTGCCGATCCATCGCCGCGAGTTGTTCGGCGAATTGGATCGCGATGAAATACGCAAGCTGAGCGTACGGTCAGCCTTCGAGCTCCTGCGCGCGCTCCTGTGAGCGCGTCCGGCGGCCGTAAATCTCATCCGCACGGGCCTCGAATGCGGTTGTGAATTTACGCACGGCTCTTTCAAACATCACGCCCATGAGCATTTCCAGCATCCGGGATCGAAATGCGTAAGTGATGCGAAAATCCACTTCGCACGCGGCGTCGCTGGCTGGCGTAAAGCTCCAGAGATTCTCCATGTGGCTGAACGGGCCGTCGAGATAGTTGACCGTGATCGTGCGCGCTTCCGGATCGAGTGCGACGCGGCTCGTAAAGGTCTCGCGCAGGAATTTGTAGGCGACCGTCATATCGGCCGTCAGGATTTCGTGGTGGCCGTGGCGCTCGCGTGATCGGACGATCAGCCGTTCGCATAGCGGCACGAAATGTGGGTACTGCTCGACATCGGCGATCAGCGCGAAGAGCTGATCGCCGGTGTGATGGATGCGCCGCGTAGTCTCGTAATGATGCATCTGCTTTTTAGCGGCCGAGCGCCGCGTCCCGCGCCTGCCGCAAGCGAGCGAAGTCTTCGTCCGCATGATACGACGACCGGGTCAGGGGGCTGGACGACACGAGCAGGAAGCCTTTCGCGCGCGCGATGCCTGCCAGCTCGCTGAATTCTTCCGGTGGAACGAAGCGCGCGACCGCTGCGTGACGCCGGGTCGGCTGGAGGTACTGGCCAAACGTCAGGAAGTCGACGTCGGCCGAACGCAAATCGTCCATGACTTGGAGGACTTCGTCGCGCGTCTCGCCGAGACCGAGCATCAGCCCGGACTTGGTGAAAAGCGAGGGATCGCGCTCTTTCACGCGTTGGAGCAGCCGCAGAGAGTGGAAGTAGCGCGCGCCGGGGCGGATGCGGAGATAGAGCGACGGCACCGTTTCGAGGTTGTGGTTGAACACGTCGGGACGTGCGTCGACGACATGTTCAAGCGCGCCCTGCTTGCGGAGGAAATCGGGGGTCAGGATTTCGATCGTCGTACCTGGTGCGCGGGCGCGGATCGCCGCAATGGTCGCCGCGAAATGCCCTGCCCCGCCGTCGCCGAGATCGTCGCGATCGACAGATGTCACCACCACATGACTCAACCCCAAATGCGCGACTGCATTGGCGACCCGCGCCGGCTCAATATGATCGAGTGGTCCCGGCAAACCGGTGGCGACGTTGCAGAAGGCGCAGGCGCGCGTGCAGATCCCGCCCATGATCATCATGGTCGCGTGGCCTTTCGACCAGCACTCGCCGATATTTGGACAGGAGGCTTCTTCGCAGACCGTGTGCAGTCCGTGTTCCCGGACGATACGGCGCGTTTCGATGAAACCGGGCGAGCCCGGCGCTTTCACGCGGATCCAGCCCGGCTTCCTTTGGCGCGGCGTCTCCGGACGCCGCTCCTTCTCCGGATGCCGGACGGGATGCGTGCGCGTATCGAGCAATGTGACCATGGGGTCGGTATAAGGCGTTCGATCGTCCCGATTAAGGGAAAACCGAACCGGGCATTAGGTCACGGCCCGAAGGCAAGCCGAAATCAGGCGCGACGGCCGCGGATGGCACCGACGATGAACAGCAGAAGCACCGCCCCGAGCGTTGCGATCACGAGCGCGCCTAGGAAGCTATCCCCCGGGCTGATGCCAAGTAGATGTGCGATCAAGGCGCCGAGATAAGCACCGACTATGCCGACGAGCAAATTCATGAGGAGACCGTGTTCCCTTCCCATGATCTGTTCCGCGATCCAGCCCGCGATAAGTCCGACGAAGAGAAAGGCGATCCAACCGATTTCCATGAGAGTTCTCCTGCTGCGTTCACCGTGCCAATGCACCACACAACACGCAACGGCGACAATATTTCCCTGTCAGATTCGGGCGGCGAATTAAAGCGCCGTCGCTCTTTTACCCTAATCCGCCGCAGGCTGGATTTTCCTGCCGAATCCCCTTGGCAAGGAACTGAACCACGGACCAAGGCATTCGCGTTGACATTTTCCAGCACGCGAAGCTCACCGGCGAGTTGCTGATACGGCGGCCCCTCTTCCTCATTGCCTTCGCGGTCCGGCTAAAGATCCGCGAGAAGCTTCGCAACGTGTTCCTTCAGGCCGATCTGGCGCTCGCGCCGGACCCGCTCGGCCGACAGGATGGCTTTCAAGATTTTCAACGATTGACCAACATCGTCATTGACGACAACGTAATCGTATCCGTCCCAATGGCGGATCTCCTCCGCGGCGCCTTGCATTCGCCGCGCGACGATTTCAGCGCTGTCCCGCGCGCGCCGCTTGAGCCGTTCATGCAGTTCCGTAATTGAAGGCGGCAGGACGAACACAGTCACGACGTCTTCGCGCGCGTTGGCGATGAGCTGTTTCGCGCCCTGCCAGTCGACGTCGAACAGCACGTCGCGGCCCTGCCCGATCGCGTCCATCACGGGCTTTTTCGGAGTGCCGTAAGAAAAATCGAACACGATCGCGCTTTCCAGCAGCTCGCCGGCATCACTCATCGCGCCGAACGAGCGCTCGTCGACAAATCGGTAATCCCTCCCCTCGACCTCGCCGGAGCGGCGTTCACGTGTGGTGACGGACACAGACATGTCGAGATTGGGATCGGACTCGAGCAACAGCCGCGCCAGCGTCGTTTTCCCCGCGCCCGATGGCGAGGAGAGAACGAACAACAGGCCGCGCCGCACGACTTCGGTCATGCCCTCTCTCATTCGATGTTCTGTACCTGCTCGCGAATCTGGTCGATCACCGCCTTCAACTCCAGTCCCGCGCGTGTGATGTCGATGTCGTTCGATTTCGAACAGATCGTATTCGCCTCGCGATTGAACTCCTGCGCCAGGAATTCTAGTTTGCGCCCCACAGGAGCCTGCTCGGCGAATAGGCCGCGCGCTGCCGCGACATGCGACGTCAGCCGGTTGAGCTCCTCCTCGACATCCGCCTTGGCGGCAATCAGCGCCGCTTCCTGATGCAGCCTGTCCTCCGAAAGACCGTTGGTAGATTCGACCAGGGCCGAGACCTGCTGCGCGAGGCGCGTACGCACGGCATCGGGGCTTCGCGCCGGCGCAGTTCTGATGATTGCGACCAACGCTTCGATACGGCCAACATGATCTTCGAGCACCGCTTTCAGCCTTTCGCCCTCCTCGGCGCGCGCGGTCTGCAGGTCGCGAATCGCGTCGGCAAGGCCGGCGGTCAGAGCTGGCGTAAGCCTTGTCGACAGATCGCCGATATCCGCCTCCGCCATTTCGAGGACGCCGCGCATCTGCAGCAGCGATTGCAAACTCGCCGCCTCGCCGCCGATCAACTCGCGCGCACGCTCCGACGCCGCATGGATCCCCCGCAAGGCGTCCTCGTTGAGCCGGTACTCGCTCGTACCGCCTTCACGCTTGACGGCAAGCGAGACTTGGATGTTGCCGCGCGCAAACGCTTCCTGGAGCGCGCTTCGCGTCGGTTGTTCCAGTGCTTCGAAACCAGACGGAAGCCGCAGCCTCGGCTCGAGGCCTCGCCCGTTGACCGAACGCAGCTCCCATTGCCACGCCGCTCCCTTGGCGTCGCCCGCATTGCGCGCAAAGCCCGTCATGCTGCGCAGCGGCATTGCCGGTCTCCGATCAAAGTTTGATGGGCGCTGCCCGCCGCAGCCCCGAAAGTAGGGAGAGCTTAGAGCATGACGCCGAAGGGTCGTGCAACACGCCGCCCTACCCTGTTCACGCGAGCGGAGAGACGCCGATCAGGAGCTGATGCAGCCAGAGGAGAAACACGACGTAAGCCGCGAGACCTACGCCAACCGCGATCGCATCGTTGCGCGGTGGGCCTATCCCCTCGACGACGACGAGACCCCGCGCCTCGCGATTCTTCAGCAGGATTCGGTCGGCGACGGCATAGGCGAGGAACGCGCCGAACAGGATGATCGAGGCGACATCGCCATTGGCGAGCAGATGCGCGAGCGCCCAGAGCTTGATGCCGACGAGAAACGGGTGTTTCAGCTTCGCCTTGATCTGTCCGGGGATATAGGCCGCGGCGATCAGAATGAAGGCCGGGATCATCAGCACCAGCGCGAGGTGCCGCGTCCAGACCGGCGGGTCCCAGACCGGAATGCGCGGCGCGATTCCGTAGCCGACGACCACGATAGCCAGCGACAGGAGCGAAGCGATCGTGAAACCGATCCGGTAAGATTGTTCACCAAGCTGGGCGACCAGTCCCTGCCTTACATTGGGAAAGGCAGGGATCAGGTGCACGCCCAGAAAGACGATCAGCCCAAGGATCAATGCGGACATGCCGATGTCGCGCTACAGCGCCGCGTCTGGCTGATACGCGACGCCGCCCATCTCTCCTTCTGGCGGACCGAAGCGGTTAGGCCCATCCGTGCCGCGCAGGAAGCCAAGTTCGACCAGCAACCAGATCGCACCGACGATCGGTATGATACCGATCAGCAGCCACCAGCCGGTCTTGTCGCGGTCGTGAAAACGTTTGATGCCCATCATGATCGACGGGACCAGGGTCAGCAGCGAGAAGATTCCGCTGAACAGGCCGACGCCGCTCTCCGGCTGATTCGGGTCTATGGCGTACTCGGTTCCCAGCGCGACGTCGATGAAGATCAGCACAACGCTGATGATGATCACCGGAACGATCAGCTTGAGCCAATAGGTCTTGCGCCCGACGCGGCCCTTGGCAGAAAAATATAGTTCGCTGAAGCTCATGGAACACCCCCAATGCCCAAGTTGCTGGTTTGAGGAAGAGCCGAAAACATTCTCGCGTCAATCGGAGAGTTGATTGCGCCTACACTCCTGCGTGGGCAGGGGGCGTAGTCCTACTCCCACTCGATGGTCCCAGGCGGCTTCGACGTGATGTCGTAGACGACGCGGTTGACGCCGCGGACCTCGTTGATGATGCGCCTCGCCGCGGCACCGAGAAACTCGTGGGAGAAGTCGAAATAGTCCGCCGTCATCCCATCGGTGGAGGTGACAGCGCGCAGCGCCAGCACATAATCATAAGTGCGGGCGTCTCCCATGACACCGACACTCCGCACGGGTAAGAGGACCGCGAAAGCCTGCCAGATGCGGTCGTAGAGTCCCGCCTTCCTTATCTCGTCGAGATAGATCGCGTCGGCCTTGCGCAGGATCGCGAGTTTCTCCTCCGTCACCTCGCCCGGCATGCGGATGGCGAGGCCCGGTCCGGGGAAGGGATGGCGGCCGACGAAATGCTCCGGCAAGCCGAGCTCACGGCCGAGGCTACGCACCTCGTCCTTGAACAGTTCCCGCAAGGGTTCGAGCAGCTTCAGCATCATGCGCTCGGGTAAGCCGCCGACATTATGGTGGGACTTGATCGTGACGGACGGCCCCCCTGTGAACGATACGCTCTCGATCACATCGGGATAAAGCGTCCCCTGGGCCAGGAAATCCGCGCCTCCGAGCTTCCCCGACTCCGCGTCGAACACGTCGATGAACAGGCGGCCGATGGTCTTGCGCTTCGCTTCCGGATCGTCGACGCCCTTCAGCTCACGGAGGAATGTCTCGCTGGCGTCAACATGCACAAGCGGGATGTTGTAGCTCTCACGGAACAGGCGCACGACCTCCTCGGCCTCCGCCTCGCGCATCAGGCCGTGGTCGACAAAGATGCAGGTGAGCTGCTCGCCGATCGCCTCGTGGATCAGCACCGCCGCGACGGCGGAGTCGACGCCGCCCGACAGGCCGCAGATCACCCGGCCCTGCCCCACCTGCGCCCTGATCCCAGCGATGGCGGAGGATTTGAAATGCGCCATGGTCCAGTCGCCGGAACAGCCGGCGATGCGGTGCGTGAAATTGCGGATCAGCGCTGCGCCTTTGGGCGTATGGACGACTTCGGGATGGAACTGCACGCCGTAGAAGCGGCGCGCATCGTCGGCAATGGCGGCGAAAGGCGCGCCTGGCGAGGTCGCGACCGCGCGGAATCCGTTTGGCAGCTTCGTGACTCGATCGCCGTGTGACATCCAGACCGGCGCATGTTCGCCTTGCGCGAACACCGTCTCGAACAAAGGCGTCTCACCCGTGACGGTGATCGTCGCGCGGCCGAACTCGCGATCCGAGCCCGGCTCCACCTGCCCACCGAGCTGCGCCACCATGGTCTGCTCGCCGTAGCAGATGCCGAGCACGGGTACGCCCGCCTCGAACACGGATTGCGGCGCGCGGGGAGTCTCGATCTCATGAACCGAGGCCGGGCCGCCGGAGAGGATGATGGCCGCGGGATTCATCCCGTTCCCCAGCGCCTCCCCGGCGCGGTTGAACGGCACAATCTCGGAATAAACGCCCGATTCCCGGACGCGCCGCGCGATGAGCTGCGTCACCTGGCTGCCGAAATCGACGATGAGAACGGTCTGGGTCATGGCGCTGGAATTAGCCGAGTGCGCGTCAGTCGGCAATGCGGCGTGAATGGGAACGGAGCAACCGCTTAATCCAACTCCACCATCAACCCATCATAAGCCGGCTCTACCCCCTCCGGCAGGTCGCGCCGCAGCGTCTCGTAATCGAGATCGACATGCATGTGGGTGAGGATCGCGCGTGTCGGCTTCATACGGGCGATCCATTCGAGCGACTGCGACAGGCTCAGATGGCTCGGATGCGGCTTGGGCCTCAGCGAGTCGAGTATCCAGACAGCAAGACCCTCGATATGCGGCAAGCTTTCCGGCGGGAAATCGCTGACGTCGGATGAATAGACCGCAGCGCCGACCCGGAAACCGAGCGAGTCCGTATCTCCATGAATCTGCCGGAATGGCAGCACCGTGAGCGGACCGCCCTGCCCTTGCACAGTTATAGGTTCGCCGGCGCGGAGTTCATGCCCGTTCAGCACCGGCGGATAGGCGCTGCCTTTCGGCGTCACGAAGCAATAGTCGAAGCGGCGCTTGAGGCAGGACAGCGTGGCAGCGTCGGCGTGGATATCGACACGTCGTTTGGCGTTGAACGCCAGCACGCGTAAGTCATCGATGCCATGCGTATGGTCGGCATGATCGTGCGTATAGAGAACGCCATCGATCGTTCGCACCTCGGCGCGAAGGAGCTGCTCACGCATGTCGGGCGACGTATCGATCAGCGCGCGTGTCGTGCCCTCCTCTGCGATCTGCTCGACCAGAAGCGAGCAGCGCAGACGCCGATTCTTCGGATTGTTCGGATCGCACGCGCCCCAGTCGCCGCCGATACGCGGCGTGCCGCCCGATGTGCCGCAGCCAAGGATCGTCAGGCGCAGCGTCATCGGGCTGGCGTCGCCCATTCAGTTCTCGTTACCTTCGAAAATAGCCGGAAGAAATTCTCGGTCGTTGCTTTGGCCACTTCGTCGGCGCTCACGCCCTTCACCTCAGCCAGCTTCGCCGCCGTATGCACGAGATGCGCCGGCTCGTTCCTCTGCCCACGGAGCGGTTCAGGCGACAGGAACGGCGCGTCGGTCTCAACCAGCAATCGGTCGAGCGGCGTCGACGCAGCGATGGCGCGCAAATCGTCCGACTTCTTGAAGGTCAGCACACCGGAGAAGGAGATATAGAGCCCGAGATCGAGTCCGCGGCGGGCAAGGTCGGCGCCGCTGGTGTAGCAATGCAGCACGGCCTTGAATGGTCCGCGTTCCATCTCCTCCTCGAGAATGCGCGCGATGTCGTCGTCCGCCTCGCGGGCGTGGATCACGAGTGGAAGGCCGGTTTCGCGCGCCGCCGCGATATGCGTGCGGAAACCCTTCTCCTGCTCGGCGCGGGGGCTGTTGTCATAATGATAGTCGAGCCCGGCTTCCCCGATCGCTACCACCTTCGGGTGATCCGCTAGCCGCAAGATGTCGGCGAGCGGCACGTCGCGCTCTTCCTCCGCCTGATGCGGATGCGTGCCAAGCGACGCCCAGACATCGTCGCGCGCCTCGACGATGCTCCGTAGGCGGTCGAATTTCCGTACGCGGGTGGAGATGGTCAGCATGAGCCTGACCCCGGCCGCGTTGGCGCGATCAGCCACGCCATCCAGATCGCCAAAATCCGGGAAGTCGAGATGGCAGTGGCTGTCGATGAGTTTCACTGCGCGGCCTCGGGCTCGATATAGCGCGGAAAGACGGGCTGCGGCTGGGGCAAAGCCACGCCGGAGGCGAGCCGCCCGCCCTCGCCCAGCGCTGCGAAGTCGCGCGCATCATCCGGCACGCCAAGCTGATCCAGCAGGCGCGCCATGCTTTCCGGCATCACGGGCTGGGCGAGGATCGCGATCTGGCGCACGGCTTCGGCCGTCACGTACAGGATTGTCCCCATCCGCGCGGGATCGGTCTTCTTCTTCGCCCATGGTTCTTGGGCCGCGAAATAGCGGTTGGCGTCGGCCACGGCGGCCCACAGCGCCTCCAGCATCCGATGCAGCGCGAAATCCCGCATAGCGGCGCGGCTCACGGAAGGCAGCGCATCGACAGTCGCCAGCATCGCCTTGTCTGCCTCAGTCAAATTGCCCGGCGCAGGCAGTTTGCCGTCGCAGTTCTTCGCGATCATCGAGAGCGAGCGCTGCGCGAGGTTGCCGAGATCGTTGGCAAGGTCGGCATTGATGCGCGCTACGATCGCCTCGTGGCTGTAATTGCCGTCCTGACCGAATGGCACCTCGCGTAGCAGGAAATAGCGCAACGGATCTACGCCATAGGCCGCGATCAGATTGAACGGATCGACGACATTGCCAACCGACTTCGACATCTTCTCCCCGCGGTTGAACAGGAAGCCGTGAGCGAACACGCGCTCCGGCACGGGCAGGCCCGCCGACATCAGGAACGCAGGCCAATAGACCGCGTGGAAGCGGATAATGTCCTTGCCAATGATATGGACATTCGCAGGCCAGTATTTCGCCCGCACCGCGTTAGCATCCGGAAAGCCCGTCGCGCTAAGATAGTTCGTGAGCGCATCGACCCAGACATACATGACATGGCCCGGCGCATCGGGCACGGGCACGCCCCAATCGAAGGTCGTACGGGAGATGGAAAGGTCGCGCAGCCCGCCCTTCACGAAGCTGACGATCTCGTTGCGGCGCACGTCCGGGCCAATGAAATCGGGATGCGAGTCGAAATGCGCGAGCAGCCGATCCTGCCACGCCGACAGGCGGAAGAAATAGCTCTCCTCCTCCACCCACTCGACCGGCGTCCCCTGCGGCGAAAGTTTTCGTCCGTCATCAGACGTTTTCAGCTCGCTCTCGTCGTAATAGGCCTCGTCTCGGACCGAGTACCAGCCGGCATATTTGTCGAGGTAGATGTCGCCCGCAGCTTCCATGCGCCGCCAGATTTCGGCGCAGGCGATCCAGTGGCGTTCCTCGCGGGTGCGGATGAAATCGTCATTCGAGCAGCCGAGCGCGCTCACCATCTCCTGAAACCGCGGCGTATTGCGGTCGGCGAGCTCGGACGGGGTGATTCCTTGCGCCCTGGCCGTTTGCAGCATCTTGACGCCGTGCTCGTCCGTCCCAGTCAGGAAGAACACATCGCGACCATCGAGGCGATGGAAGCGGGCAATGGCGTCGGTCGCAATCGCCTCGTAGGCATGACCGATATGCGGCGCGCCGTTCGGATAGGAAATCGCGGTCGTGATGAAATAGTGAGTCGGATCGGCCATGAATCGTCCGCGAGAATTAGAGCATGATGCTGAAAAGTGTGAAGCGGTTTTCGGACGACATCATGCTCAAACTATTGGCCGAAGAGCTGTGCCTCAGGCCGCCCGGCCCCGGGCTGTTTCCGAGAGCCGGAAGAACGTCTCGAGAAGCAGCGAGCGTCGGGGAAGATTGAGCGCATCGGCGTTGGCCTTGGCGCGGCTGAGGGTTTCCCATAGCTCCGCCCAGTGTGCAAGGGCATGCGGGCGGATCAGCCGTTGCGCCAGCGCCTTCTCGCCGCCGTGCGCGCCGGCGCCTGTAGCGGCTTCGTGAACCAGACGCGCGATCAGATCGAGAAGCAGTCCGAAGGCGGTCTCGAACGCCTCGTCCGCGCCGGGCGGCGAGAGCCTGTCCGCGAGCGCGTGGGCCTTCATCGCGTCGAAGCGGGGCAGACCGCTCATGATATCGAGCATGGCCCGGTAGAAGGCGATGCCGTCCGCGTCGAGCAGCGCAAGAGCGCGCCGGACGCTGCCATTCGCGAGTCCGATTGCGATGTCCTCGTCCGCTGACCCCGGGGACATTCCACCCGCCGCCGCGAGCGCTTGGTTCACTGCCTCGCGCATGTCTGCCTCGGCAAGCCCGAACATGCGCAGCCTTCGGCAGCGCGACCTGATCGTCACCGGCAATAGGCCCGGAGCCCGCGAGACGACGACGAACACTGTCTTGTCGGGTGGCTCCTCGATCGACTTCAGCAGCGCATTGGCGGCGCTCTCGTTGAGATCGTCGGCGCTGTGACAATCACGACGCGCCAACCCCGCCGTCCCGCGGATCCGGCGAAGAAATTGCGCAGTTTGCGAGCTTCGTCGACGGATACGACCTGTTTCCAGCGCTTGGCCTTCTCGTCCCATGACCGGCGCAGGAGGAGCAGGGTAGGATGGGCCAGTGAGGCGGTCTGGACGAACACCGCGTCGTCGGACACCTAGCCGATGGCGCCGTACGGCAGGCATTCGGAATGCCGGAACATGACGCGGGCAAAACCATAGGCGAGCGTCGCCTTGCCGATGCCCTCGGGCCCGGTCAGCAACCACGCCGCGGGGATCCGGCGCGCGCGCGCGGCATCGAGCATCTCGGCTCGCGCTTCGTCATGACCGAACAGGCGGCGCGTCTCTCGCGGACTGGGATAGCCCGCCAACCGGTCCGGCTCGGCGTCCCGCGCCTTCTCTTCGTCCACGCTCACGCCGGCAGCCGTTCGTTGACGATCTTCCAGATCGCGTCGGACACGGCGTCTTCGTCACCGCGCGCGTCGATGACGGCGCAGCGGTTGGGC
>JBKJVQ010000253.1:0-3915 GCA_046717125.1 Methyloligellaceae bacterium | reverse complement strand
CTCTCGTTCTGGACAAGTGGTTCGCCGTGCAGGGGATGTCGTCGCTGCCCGGCGCGCCGGCGCGGATCGCCGCGCTCCTGTCCCACCCGAAGTTTTCGCTTAAGACACCCAATCGCGTGCGTGCGTTGGTTGGCACGTTCGGCGCGCTCAACCCGACCGGTTTCAACGATCCGTCGGGCGAAGGCTATGCGCTGGTCGCCGACACAGCCGCGGAGATCGACGGTTTCAATCCGCAGGTCGCCGCGCGCATGCTCGGCGCGTTCAAGAGCTGGCGTCTGCTGGAACCTCTGCGCGCGGGATTGGCGCGATCGGCGCTCGAACGTCTGGCGGCGCGCGGCACGCTTTCCCGCAACGCGTACGAGATCGTCTCCAAGACGCTCGGATAAACGGTATCGTGTCCGCCCCGGCATCACGCATCGCGCTGGTCGGCGATATCGGCGGCACCAACGCGCGGTTCGCCATCGCCGATCTCGACACGCTCGGCCTGACAGATTTTGCTGTCCTGTCCGGTGCGGATTTCCCGACGCTGGCCGACGCGGCCAACGCCTATCTTGCGCGCCATAAAATCCGTCCCCGGCAGGCAGCGCTCGCGATCGCCGCCTCCATCATCGGCGATACGATCCAGTTCACCAACTCGCCCTGGCTCTGCCGCGCCTCGGCGCTCGGCCGCGAAGTCGACATTGAGAGCCTCTCATTGCTCAACGACTTCGAGGCGCTGGCGCTCGCTTTGCCGCATCTCGATTCTGCCGGCCTCGTCCGGATCGGCGGCGGCGAAGCGCTGCCCCAGGCAACGAAAATCGTGTTGGGCCCCGGCACCGGTCTCGGCATCGGCGGGCTGGTCTGGTCGGCCGCCGGCTGGACGCCTGTTCCCGGCGAGGGCGGACATGTCTCCCTCGCCGCGGAGACGCGCGAGGAATTCGAGATCGTCGAAGCCATGCGCAAACAATTCGGCCGCGTCTCCGCCGAACGGCTCCTGTCGGGACCGGGTCTGAGCGACCTGCACGACGCCATCCGCGCCATCGCGGGCGCGCAGTCTCCGCGACTGACACCCGGCGAAATCATCGCTGCGGCCCGTGCCGGCGAGGACAGAGCCGCCGTCGATGCTCTCGACCGCTTCATCGTCTGGCTCGGCCGGTTCGCGGGCGACATGGCGTTAAGCTTCGGCGCGCGTGGCGGCGTCTATATCGGCGGCGGCATCGCGCCGCGCATTCTTCCCGAGTTGCAGGACGGGCGCTTCCGGACTGCATTCGACGCCAAGGGCCGCATGACCCCGTTCGTTGCGCCAATCCCGATCCACGTCATCACGACCGGCGACGCCGCGCTCACCGGCGTTGCAGCCTTTCTTGGCGGCACGGCGTTTACGCGGTAGCAAGGAACGCATGCACCGGCCGGAGGGCATCCATGAACCGCCGCGAGTTCAACACGGCCCTCGCCGCAACGGCCGTGTGGACGCATCCTGTTTCGGCGCTGGCGCAGGAACCGGCATTCTCCCGCGAAAGCGTCGTCGCGCTGGCCCGGCAGCGCGCGGCCACCCCGTACCAGGAGCCCATGCCGCTGCCGGCCAACTTTCCGGCGATCGGCTACGATCAGTATAAGGACATTCAGTTCGATCGCCGGAGCGCACCGTTTGGCGGCGCGGACGAAACATTCAGCATGGATCTCATGCATGCGGGCTTCATCTTCCCGCATCCGGTCGATCTCTTCCTCGTCGAGAACGGCGGGGTGAAGCCGATCGTGTACCAGCCGGAGATGTTCACCTATCGTCCCTGGCTCAAGACCGAGTTGCCTTCGGGCTCACGATTGTTCGCCGGTTTCCGGCTGAACGCCCCGATGGGGGCAGGACTTTCCTCTGAGGAGTTCGTCGTCTTTCAGGGCGCCAGCTATTTCCGGGCGCACGGGCGCGACCAGGCCTACGGCCTGTCCGCGCGCGGTCTTTCCATCGATTCGGGCCTGCCGGCTCCGGAGGAATTTCCGATCTTCACGTCGTTCTGGATCGAGCGGCCGCAGCCTGATGACACGACAATCACTGTGCACGCGCTCATGGACAGCCCGCGCGTCACGGGCGCGTTCTCGTTCCTGATCGCACCGGGCGACGCGACGGTGATGGATGTCGAAGCTTCGCTCTTCCCCCGCGCGCCGGTCGAGCGCTATGGGCTTGCGCCACTCACCTCGATGTTCCTGTTCAATGCGACGAACCGGGATCGTTTTGCCGACTTCCGCTGGTCCGTGCATGACACGGACGGACTGGCGATCGAGACTGCCGACGGAGAATGGCTGTGGCGCAGCTTCGCCAACCCGCCGAAAAAGGTCGAGTTCAGCCAGTATGCGACTCGGACGCCCAAGGGGTTTGGGCTGCAACAGCGCGTCCGCGACTACGACCAATACCAAGACCTCGAAGCGCGCTACGATCTCCGCACGAGCCTGTGGGTCGAGCCGCGCGGCGATTGGGGCGACGGTGCGATCGAACTGATCGAGCTGCCAAGCAAATTCGAATTCTTCGACAACATCGTCGCTTACTGGCGTCCGGCAAAGCCACTCGAAGTCGGCCAGCGGCTCGACTATGCCTATAAGCTTCGCTGGGGACCGCCGGTCTTGCACGCCGAGCTGGGCACTGTCTCAGCCGCCCGCGCGGGACTGACGATGGACAACAAGAAGCGGCGGCTGTTCGTGATCGATTTCGAGCTTCCCGAACGGTTGCGCGACTATCAAGAGGGCATCGTTCCCCTGGCGACTGCGTCAGCAGGCAGGATCCTCGGCGTCTCCGGCCGCCGTAACGCCGCGACTGGCGGCTACCGCCTCAATTTTGAGATGGAAGACCCTCGCACAGAGACGGTCGATGTTGCCGCGCAGCTCAAGCTCGGCGGCAAGACCATCAGCGAGACTTGGCTCTATCGAATTTTCCAGGACTGATATGGCAGCCCTGACGCTTAACGGCATCCAAAAATCATTTGACGGTGTCGAGGTGCTGAAGGGCATCGACCTCGACGTCGCGGACGGTGAGTTCGTGGTGTTCGTCGGACCGTCGGGTTGCGGCAAGTCGACCCTGTTGCGTGTGATCGCGGGGCTCGAGGACGTCTCGGCCGGCGAGGTGGCGATCGGCGGCGTGCCCATGAACGCGGTGGCGCCCGCCAGGCGCGGCATCGCCATGGTGTTCCAGTCCTACGCGCTCTACCCGCATATGTCGGTGGCGCAGAACATGGGTTTCGCGCTGAAGCTCGCCGGCCGGCCCAAAGCCGAGATTCAGAGCGCGGTCTCGTCGTCGGCGACGCGGCTGGACATTGCGCATCTGCTCGACCGCAAGCCGCGCACGCTCTCCGGCGGCCAGCGCCAGCGCGTCGCCATCGGCCGCGCCATCGTGCGCGATCCGGACGTGTTCCTGTTCGACGAACCGCTGTCGAATCTCGACGCGGAGCTCCGGGTGCGCATGCGCTACGAATTCGCCAAGCTGCACAACGAGCTCGACGCAACCATGATCTATGTCACGCACGACCAGGTCGAGGCGATGACGCTGGCAGACCGCATCGTGGTGCTCAACCAGGGCGAGATCGCGCAGGTTGGCGCGCCGCTCGATCTCTACGACCATCCCGGCAATCTGTTCGTCGCCGGCTTTATCGGCAGCCCACGGATGAACCATCTGCCTTGCGAGATCGTCTCCGCCTCGGCGATGCAGGCGCGTGTGCGTCTCACGTCAGGGCAGGAGATCGTGGCGGATGTAGATGCGGCGCGCGCCAAACCCGGAGAGACGGCGACTCTCGGCATCAGGCCGGAACATATCGAAGCGAATGCGAACGACAACTTTGTCCCGGCTGAGATTCGCTTCGTCGAGCCCTTGGGCAGCCAGACATTCGCCTATGCCGCGGTCGAGGGGCTCAATCTCGACGTGACGCTGCAATTGCCCGGCGAGATGCGCCTCGC
>JBKJVQ010000252.1:0-3230 GCA_046717125.1 Methyloligellaceae bacterium | reverse complement strand
AGATGATGCCGCGGAACTTCATCCGCTTGTACTTGCCGCACAGGCACTCATAATCCTTGATCGGCCCAAAAATGCGCGCGCAGAACAGCCCGTCCCGCTCCGGCTTGAAGGTGCGGTAGTTGATGGTCTCCGGCTTCTTGATCTCGCCGTAGGACCAGGATTTGATCTTCTCCGGGCTCGCGATCGAAATGCGAATCTGGTCGAAGGTCTGCTGCTGGACCTGCGGGCTGAAGAGATTAGCGACCTCTTGATTCATTTGTGATCTCCTGGCGGATGAACACCCATCATCCGCGTGTCGAAACTGGCGTCCGGTGCGATCCGGATCGAGCGCCAGTCACTCGCATCAAGGCAGCGAATGACCGGGTTGTCGTATTACTCGGCGGCGCGCTGCTGCGTGATCCGCGGCCGCGACTGGTCGGCGGGCGGCGCGACGGCCGGCGCCTTCGGCGTCGGCAGATCGACATCGAGGCCGAGCGCCCGCATTTCCTTGACCAGCACGTTGAAAGATTCCGGAATACCAGCCTCGAACGTGTCGTCGCCGCGGACGATCGCCTCGTAGACCTTGGTCCGGCCGGCGACGTCGTCCGATTTCACCGTCAGCATCTCCTGCAGCGTATAGGCCGCTCCGTAAGCTTCGAGCGCCCACACTTCCATCTCCCCAAAGCGCTGGCCGCCGAACTGCGCCTTGCCGCCCAACGGCTGCTGGGTGACCAGGCTGTAGGGGCCGATCGAACGGGCATGGATCTTGACGTCGACGAGATGGTGCAGCTTCAGCATGTAGATATAGCCGACCGTGACCGGGCGATCGAAAGGTTCGCCCGTGCGCCCGTCGCTGAGCACGACCTGACCCGAGGTCGACAGGCCCGCCTGCTCCAGCAATGCGGAAACGTCTTCCTCATGCGCGCCGTCGAACACGGGCGTCGCGACAGGTACGCCCCGACGCAACACCTCGGCCGACCCGACGAGCTCGTCCTCCTCCATCGACCCTACGGACTTGTCGTCCGTGTAGATCGACTTCATCAGGTCCTTCAGCGCCTTGATCTTGTGCGACTCGTGATAGGCGTCGAGCGCCTCGCCGATCTTCACGCCAAGACCACGGCACGCCCAGCCGAGATGCGTCTCGAGAATCTGGCCGACATTCATGCGGCTCGGAACGCCGAGCGGATTGAGCACGATGTCGACCGCGGTTCCGTCCTCGAGATAGGGCATGTCCTCGACCGGCACGATCATGCTGATGACGCCCTTGTTGCCATGACGGCCAGCCATCTTGTCGCCCGGCTGGACCTTCCGCTTCACGGCGACGAAGACCTTGACCATCTTCATCACGCCAGGCGGCAGCTCGTCTCCGCGCTGCAGCTTGTCCACCTTATCGACAAACCGCTGTTCGAGACGCTTCTTGGCTTCCTCGTACTGCTTGCGGATGGCTTCGACTTCCATCAGCGCCTTGTCGTTCTTAAGACCGACATCCCACCATTGATGGCGCGGCAGCTCCGCGAGCATGCCTTCGGTGATCTTTGCGTCCTTCTTGATGACCTTCGGCCCGCGCGCCGCGATCTTGTGCACGAGCGCATCATGCAGACGCGCATAGACGTTGCGATCGAGGATCGCCAGTTCGTCGTCGCGGTCCTTGGCGAGACGTTCGATCTCTTCGCGCTCGATGGCCATGGCGCGCTCGTCTTTTTCAACGCCGTGCCGGTTAAATACGCGCACCTCGACCACCGTGCCGGTCACGCCGGGCGGCAGCTTGAGCGAGGTGTCGCGGACATCGGACGCCTTCTCGCCGAAGATCGCGCGGAGCAGCTTCTCCTCCGGCGTCATCGGGCTTTCGCCCTTCGGCGTGATCTTGCCGACGAGGATATCGGATGGGTTCACCTCCGCGCCGATATAGACGATGCCCGCCTCGTCGAGGTTCTTCAGCGCCTCTTCCGAAACGTTCGGAATATCGCGTGTGAACTCCTCCGGCCCGAGCTTGGTATCGCGAGCCATGACCTCGAACTCCTCGATGTGAATCGAGGTGAAGACGTCGTCGCGAACGACGCGCTCGGAGATGAGGATGCTATCCTCGAAATTGTAGCCCATCCACGGCATGAACGCGACGAGCACGTTTCGGCCGAGGGCGAGCTCGCCAAGCTCTGTAGACGGACCGTCGGCGATGATGTCGCCGGCGGCGATGATGTCGCCGACGCGCACCAGCGGCCGCTGGTTGATGCAGGTGTTCTGGTTCGAGCGCTGAAACTTGTGCAGATTGTAGATGTCGACGCCCGACTTCGATGCATCGGTCTCCTCGGTCGCGCGGATGACGATGCGGGTCGCGTCGACCTGATCGACCACGCCCGTCCGACGCGCCGCTATGGCGGCGCCCGAGTCGCGCGCGACGACCTCTTCCATGCCGGTGCCGACGAACGGCGCTTCGGCCGTGATCAGCGGCACGGCCTGGCGCTGCATGTTCGAGCCCATCAGGGCGCGGTTGGCGTCGTCGTTCTCGAGAAACGGAATAAGCGCGGCCGCGACAGACACGAGCTGCTTGGGCGACACGTCCATCAGATCGACCTTGTCGGGCGAGACAAGCAGGACTTCGCCCGACTGACGGCACGTAATCAGGTCCTCGGTGAACGCGCCTGACGGCGACATTTCCGCGTTCGCTTGGGCGATCGTGTAGCGCGCCTCTTCCATCGCGGAGAGGTACACGACCTCACTTGTGACCTTTGCGTTCTTGACCTTGCGGTACGGGCTCTCGATGAAGCCGTATTTGTTCACGCGCGCATAGGTCGCAAGCGAATTGATCAGGCCGATATTCGGGCCTTCCGGCGTTTCGATCGGGCAGATGCGCCCGTAATGCGTCGGATGGACGTCGCGCACCTCGAAGCCGGCGCGCTCACGCGTCAGTCCGCCCGGCCCGAGCGCCGAAAGACGCCGCTTGTGCGTAATCTCGGAGAGAGGGTTGGTCTGGTCCATGAACTGGCTGAGCTGCGAGGAGCCGAAAAACTCCCGCACGGCCGCAGCCGCGGGCTTCGCGTTGATCAGGTCCTGCGGCATGACCGTGTCGATATCGACCGAGGACATGCGCTCCTTGATCGCGCGCTCCATGCGGAGCAGCCCGATCCGGTACTGGTTCTCCATCAGTTCGCCGACGGACCGCACCCGGCGATTGCCGAGATGATCGATATCGTCGATCTCACCCTTGCCGTCGCGCAAATCGACCAGTGTCTTGATGACCGACAGAATGTCCT
>JBKJVQ010000251.1:0-4534 GCA_046717125.1 Methyloligellaceae bacterium | reverse complement strand
GAGCCGAGTAGATCGCCAACTTCCAAAACAGCGGGAATGATCGGCTGAATCATCTTGCCGATACTGCCGGGAAAACGTGCGTTCTCGCGGACCACTGAAACTGCTGCCTGCACTGCGCCGCACGCCTCGTGACCCATCACCACGATCAAGGGCACTTTGAGAACCGAAACAGCAAATTCGAGGCTGCCCATCGCTGCCGTATCGAGGGTGTTCCCAGCGTTGCGGATAATGAACAGATCGCCGAGGCCGCGCCCGAACAGCAGTTCCGGCGGAACCCGTGAGTCCGAACAACTAACATAGGCTGCAAATGGCGACTGGCCCACCGCGAGCTTGAGCCGGCTTGCCCGGTCAAGCGGTGGATGCAGTGGCATATCGTCGAGAAACGCGCGGTTGCCCTCGCGCAGTCGATCCAACGCTTGCTGCGGCGTCATTGGCCGCTCACGACCGCCGCCGTCATTGTCAGCGCTGCCGCTCCCCAATCACCACAGATAAGAGCCTTCAACCTTGCGCAAGCCATTTGTCGTCTCCTGATCTGGTTTCTCGTGCCGGCGCGCCGGTACCGCCAAATGCAGTCCGCGTGCGAAACCATATCGGAATGGTGGGACAAATTGAACCGCCGCCGAACACCTATGCCTGCGGGCTGATCGCGACTCCGGCGCTCGCGAAGCGCGTCGCGGGACGAATCCGCTCGCCACATGAACCCTGGATGAATGAACCTGTCAGGGGCCATTAAGCCGCTGCCCCTTAAGTATTTTCACTTCGATGGTCACGGTTACTAACGTGACGTGTATAGGGGTGAACCATGATCCGCCAAACCATGCTGGCTTTCTGTGCCGTAGCCAGCCTTTCTGCCGGCACAACTCTCGTCAGCCCAACCCAAGCCAAAGCCGAGTTTGCCATTTCGGTAGGGGATTACGACGACGGCTATTCCGGATCGTATCGCTATCGCAATTACGGCGACGACGATTACGGCGGTAGACGGTACCGCCGGCGCCATTACTACGACCGCGACCACCACCACGATTGCCGTTGGGCCTACCGCAGGGTGCCGTCCTATCATTGGCACGACGGCCATTACGGAAGACACGGCTACACGGTCAAGCGCGTCCGGGTCTGCGATGATTGACCAAGCGGCGCATCGCGCTCGCAGCAGCCGCGTTCAGCGCCGTGCTGATCCCCGCGGCGGCCTACGCTGCTGGATTTTGTCCGTTGTGCCCTTGATTTACTGGAGAGAGGGAGAGGGGCTTGTCCCCCTCTCCCATATTCTATGACAGGAGCCAAGGATGGCAGCTCGGGGCTCTTGCCACTCCTATCGGCCGGCCGTCATCCCAACATGTTCATTTGCAGAATGGAGTGCCGCTTTCCATATTCGGTAAATCATTGAACCGGATTGATATGCGCATCCTGCGAACCATCATCACAGTCTTGCTCGCGTTCGCTTTCGCTGGAATGGCGCATGTTTCGGCGCGGTCCGCGACCGTCGAGAACCCCGTCGTCGCGTGTCAACAGAGCTGCGGATGTCCTTGCCCGGATTCATGCATGAAGATGGTCGAGTGCGCCTCCAACGCGGCTTGCCGGATCAGTTGCTGCGCAGCGCCACTTGCGGTTCCCGCGACGAAACCGATGGAAAGCCCGGCCAGCGACGTTCGAGGTCTTGAGGCTATGGCGCTACTACCTTCCTCTCTACTATCTCCGCCTGCTCCTCCGCCCAAGGCGTGAAAGCACTGTTCGGCGTACGGCGTTGCCGCCGTATGCCGCGCGCTGAACACGCATTGAGCCGCCCCGGCGGCGGCTCGTATCCCATGCCTATCGAGCGGAGGCTCACCATGAAAACCTTCATATCCAGCCTGATCCTGGCCGTTGCGCTATTGGCGCAGGCTCCCTCCCATGCTGCTGACTTTGGCGCGTTCGTCTGGCAGCATCACAGCACAGCGCACAGCATTGGAATGGGGCCACCATATTCGCCGCCATTGCCGAAGCCCGATCAAGGCCGCCATCGCTAAGCTAACAGACGGAGGGGCCCAGCCTCTGGGACTAATTGGCTGGGCCCCTCTGATGTCAGGGCTTTGAACATCAACGCGAACGCTACGACGACTATCGGTGCGACGAGGATCACATCGCCTGCTACGGGCGGCACTGAGCCTTGGCGTTTACCCTAGGGTAAGTGCGCAATTACCCGTCACTTCTCAAACGCTAATGTGCGGTTTTGGCCAAGTGGCGGAGTGGCGACGCAACGGAATGCATATCCGTTTACCCCAGTTCGATTCTGGGCTTGGCCTCCACTTCACGGCGATCTGGACGCGCTGGCTTTCACGAAGAACGACGTCCGCTACGCCGTGATAGAAGCCGAAGCAAGGGGCGCGAAGGCCGGACTATGGGCCGGGACATTTCAGAAGCGTGGGAGTGGCGCGCCGGTGTGTTGGAGACGGTGCCTGCGAAGGCTGGCGAGTGTGTCATCAAGGGCAACATCAGCCGCAAGGGCGAGCGGATTTACCACATGCCATTTCATGCGTTCTACGCGCGGACGCAGATCGACCAGGGCGATGGCGAGCGCATGTTCTGCCCCGAGGACGAGGCGCAGGCTGCTGGGTGAAGACGCGCACTGCGGTGCCCCGATTGCCAGAGTAAATTTATTTGACTCTGTTATTGACTCACTATCTCCTTAAGTGGCGTATCCGCAAATGCGTGTAAGCTACGAGAGGTGCTGAGTTTGTTAGCTCGGTGATGGAGAGATGGGAACGAGTATTGAGTGTCACCTGTCGCAAGATCAGGTCGCGCCGCCTGGAAGCTTCGAAGCGATCGAATCCGGCTGCGTCTGCAAAATCGAAGAGAACAATTTCGGCCTCGGTCGAACGCTGGGGAGCGAACGGCGCTCTTACTTGATCGACCAGAACTGTCCCGTCCATGGCGGGGGGGTCCGCAAGGACGACACCAGCATGGTACGGCGGTCCAAGCCGGCGCGAAGCCGCGGTATCAGATCGACAGTCCAGGCATGGCCGGAGCAGATGTCTGCCGAAATCGCCGCTGTTTACTGCGGCGAGAAATCCGCCAGCGCGTTTCGGCGCTCGGCCGGCAAGATTTATCCCGAAGGACGGCGCATTTCCGGCAAAGGGCTGCGCTGGCTAAGGAGCGATCTGGAGGCGGCCATCCTCCGGCTCCACGAACAGCCGATCGAGCATGATAACAGCGCGCCCAGCTTTGACGACCCGTTCGGAGAATCGCGCTAGCGCAGGTACAGGTGCAGGCGCAACGTGCGCGTGGCGGCATCAACCGCGTGACAGCCGCCCTACGCAGGACCGGCTACGGCGGCGGACCCCGAGCCTATGCCGCATCCTCATCGCTCCTGCCCCGCACGATCCGCCACAACCTTCCGCCCTTCGTGATGTGCGCCCCGTGCATGCTTGGCGGCAGATCGGGTGGTCGCGGCGGCGGCTCCAGGTCCGGCAGATAAATCTTGCACCTCTCATGCGGCAAAACGGATCGGCCGGTGCGCATGTAGCAATCGGCCGACCAGTGGTTCATCAGGTCGCGCAGCTCGATCTCCGGCCCGTGCTTGGCTGCAAGGCGGACGATACGATACTGGCCAGACCGCTTGCATTGCCGGCACGCGACGCGAAGGATCACGTACGGATAGTCAGACAGTCTGGGCTCCCTCCGGTGCATGCCGCAGTTGGGAACAGAGCGGGAACAGCGTCAAGTGCGCTGGCCCCCGCGCCGCCCGATTCCGCGCGCAAGGATGGTGCGATGTCGCAAACCCGTTACTTTTCGAGGTCATTGCGTTAGTCGCGCGGATTTGGTAGCGGGCACCCTGATGACTAACACGTTTTTCGACGCAGAGCAGGAAATACGCGTCAGCGGAACTAGTTGCCCGCACTGCGATTTGCCGTTGCAATTCGCCACTCCCGCTGAACCGGATCAATACGAAGAGAGCCGCTGCACTGGCTGCGGGCTTATCATGCGCAAGTTCAAGCAGGCCGATCCCCTGGATTCGACTCCTTAAGCAACCCAGCGCATTCTAGGGGCCAGTCCTCTCGTTGGTTTGCGTTTACAATGGCCCCACGCCCCACTTGGTCCGGACACCTCCGGGTCTCGCTAGTCTCCCTGCCCGTGAAGCTGTTCCCGGCCTCGTCCGAGGGGCGGATCACGCTCAATCAAATCCACAGGCCGACCGGGGAGCGCATCCGTTACGAGAAGGTTGTGCCCGGCATCGGCCCGGTCGATGAAACCGATATCGTTCGGGGGTACGAATACATAAAGGGCAGCCACGTCCTGATCCGCCCTGGCGAGATCGAGGATCTGAAGCTGCCCGCTAAGCAGACGCTCGATCTTGTCCGCTTCGTCGATCGTCGGGAGATAGATGAGCGCTGGTTCGAGAAGCCGTACTATCTCGTCCCCGATGGCGAGGTCGCTCAGGAAAGCTTCACCGTGGTTCAGTCGGCCCTAGCGAAAACGGGCCGGGTCGGTGTAGGCCAGCTCATCATTGGCGGACGGAGCAACATCGCCAGCGTGATGGCGTTCGAGCGCGGCCTATTGC
>JBKJVQ010000250.1:0-2701 GCA_046717125.1 Methyloligellaceae bacterium | reverse complement strand
CCTCTTACCAGATGATCTTGGCGCCGAGCTGCACGATCCGCGGATCTCTCGCGGACGTGACCTCGCCGAAGCCGCTGGCGCCCAGCGTCCGTCCCGGCTGGTTCCAGTTCGGATGGTTGAGCACGTTGAAGAACTCGCCGCGCAGCTGGACCCGCACGCCGCGCCCCACACCGACATTCTTGAAGACCCCCAGGTCGAACACGTTGATGTCCGGCCCGATCACCGACGACCGCCCCGCGGTGCCGAAGCGATCGGGCGTGGCGACGAAACACTCGGTCGCGAAGAACTTCGCGATGTCGCGGTCGCCGCGCGGCAGGTTTGGATCGCAGATCTGATCCGGACGGACGGCACCGTTCGTGCCCACACCGAGCGGATCGCCGGAACGCAGAATGGTGATCGGGAATCCCGTCTGGAACTGGTAGATACCGTTGACCTGCCAGCCCCCGACGATCTGGTCGAGCAGCGCGGGAAGGCTGCGGCCGAAGCGCCGGTCGCGGCCGAACGGCAGATCGTAGCCGAACGACGAGACGAATCGGTACTTGTGATGGTTGGCCGCCAGCCCCTTGTCCGCTTTCTTGTTGAAGATGTCCTGAATACGGTTGCCGGTGTCGTTGCCGCCGCCGCTGAATGGCTGCGCATCGCTCATGGTCTTGCCGTAGGTGAACGAGTTGATGAACGTCAGGCCGCCGGAGTAGCGCTTCTCGAAGCGGCCGGTCAGCGCGTTGTGGAAGGAATACGCGGTGCTGGTGGTCTCGAACCAGTTGTCGAGCACGATCAGCTGGCCGTCGAACACGGCGAACGGGAACAGCCGGCGCAGCTGCGGGTGCACGGTGCTGGGAATCGTCGCGGTCGCAGACCGTGGCTCCGCGGTGTTCAGGTTCTCGCGCCGGTTGAGCCGCTCCGCGTAATGGCCGGCGTAGGCGAGCTCGGCGACCATGCTGCGGCCGAGCTGCCGCTGCGCGCTGACGTTCCAGTGGTGCACGTACGAATTCTCGAAGCCGACCTGAAAGGTGTTCGGTCCCGGCGTAAACGACCCGATTGGCGGATCGTCCAGCAGGTAGCCGATGAACGCCTCCGCCGGCGGCGGCCCGAACTGGAACGCGGACAGCGACTGCTGGTCCTCGCGCACCCACGGCAGGTTCTCGACCGCATCCTGGAAGTAGCTGATCGGCACGGTGTCGAAAAACAGGCCGTAGCCGCTGCGAATCACCGTCTTGTCGCCCAGGCGATAGGCGGCGCCAATGCGCGGCCCGAAGTCGTACTTCTCGACCTCGGTCAGCGACGGCGGCACTTCGCGGCCGGCGAGCACGACCTGCGGCAGCCGATCCAGGTGCAGATCGTGCAAGGTCAGCCCGAGCCCGAGGGACGGCAGTGTTGGATTGATCGCCGCGCACTTCGCGGGATCCTTGCACAGGAAGATGCCCCCTTCGGCAAAGCTGGTTGGGAACCGCGACACCCGCAGCGCCGAGATGTGGTTGCGCGTCTCCTTCGGCGGGATGTAGAGCTGGTAGCGCACGCCGTAGTTGATCGTCAGCTTCGATGTCGCCTTGAAGTCGTCCTGAATGAACCCGGCGTACTCCGCCGCGCGCAGGACGCTCGAATGATCGCCGGGGCGGCGCGCCTTCTGCCGCGGCAGCCCGAGGAGGAAGTTCGCGAAGGTGTTGCCGGTGTTGGGGATCCCCTCGAGGCCGGTCCATTCGGCGTTCTCGAACACCCACTCCCCGCGGGTGTTGCTCGGCGAGTTGAGGACATCGAGCTGGATGTGGCGGAACTCGCCGCCAATTTTGAAGAAATGCTTCCCCAGGTTGAACGAGAACTGCTCGACGATCTGGAACGTGTCGTCCTTGCGCCGCAGCTCGCCGCCGTCGCCGATCCCGGTGAAGCCGGTCACCGTGATGTTCGGCGCCCCCGGACCCGCGAGCGGCAGGCCGCGTATCCCCAGCTCGCTCACCAGGTGAACGCCTTCAAGGATCCGTACGGCGCCGTTCTCCGGACGCTGGCGCTGATATCCCAGTCGCAGCTCGTTCACCTTCGAGGCGCCGAACACTTTGGTATGGCTGGCCGCAAAGACCTGCTGGCGGCCGAGCGACAGCCGTTCGTTCCCGGGGAAGCTGCCGGGTGAGCGGTCGTCGGTGTCGTTGAAGCCGTAGCGGACGAACAGCGAGTTGTTGGGCGAGAACTGGTGATCGATCCGGGTCAGGAACTGATCGCCGCGAAACCGCGTCGGCCGGTCGTCGAAGTAATTGTCCCGCGGGTTGCCGGTGCGGCTGTCGCGCGTGCCCGGGGCGTTGGGGGCCGGCCACAGCCCGGACTGCAGGATGCGCCGCGCGATCGGATCGAAGTGGGCCACGGGAATCTGGTTGTTCGGGTAGGGATCGCGGACGAACACCGTGCGCCCGGTGCGGACGTCGGTCACCAGCCGCGACGTGCGCGGATCGTAAACCTGGTTGCGCAGCACCGTGCGCCCGAGCGCGTCGGTGCCGATCGACGGCCCGAGGATCGCGGACAGGTCGCCGGCCATAAAGGGCGCGTCAGGCACGGTCCGGCGGCCGACGCTGCCGCGCACCTCACGCGTGCCCTGGTAGTCGCCGAAGAAAAACGTCCGGTTCCGGATCAGCGGGCCGCCGACAATGCCGCCGAACTCGTTGCGGTTGAGCGGCGGCGGCACGAAACGCCCCTGGCGGTCCACGAAGTTCGGGTT
>JBKJVQ010000249.1:0-11801 GCA_046717125.1 Methyloligellaceae bacterium | reverse complement strand
CCACCCCTTAGGCGCCTTTAACCGCCATTTAGGCGACTCTAACTGGACCTTAAGCGGGGCGACCGCAGCGTCCCGTTCCGCCGGGCTGAAACTATCCCCGCCTCCCTCAGCTGACATAGCATTGAATAGGTTTTAATTCCTATTTAGTCGGTGTAGAGGTGGAAGATGCGGAATGCGGTGGATGAGGGTTCAGCAGGAGCGGCGCGATCGGCTGCGGACGGGAACGCGGCTGCCCGTGCCGCCAATAGCGTATCGACAGGAGCGAACAGGCGCCCGGCCCACATCGCCGGCAGGGTACCACCGATCGAGAGGCCGGGCACAGGCGCGGTTCGTGACGCGATCGTCGCGATCGTCGCCGCCGAATTCCGCTTGCCCCTCGCCCGTATCCTCTCGCAGACACGGGGATCCAGGCGGGCTGCGACGGCAAGACAGGTCGCGATGTATCTAGCCCATGTCGGCGGGCTGAGCCTCACCGATGTCGGCCTGATGTTCGGCCGCGACCGGACGACCGTCGCCCATGCCTGCGGAATCGTCGAGGACGGACGGGACAGGGTGGTTTACGACCGGCGCATCGACCGGCTGGAACGCCGTGTCGCGCAAAGTCTCATTCCCGTGAGCCAAGCGGCATGACGAAGCGGGCGCATGATCCCAAGCGGGCGCTGGAGCGGCGGGCGCGGGCGCTCCTCACGCAGCTCGGGCCGGACGGCGCGGCGCTGCCGGTATGCGATTCAGAGACTCTGCGCTTCTGTCTCACGCGCGACTGGGCCCGCCGGGCGGGTGGCTCAGTCGAACTGACGGCGGCGGGACAAAGTTTCCTCCGCCGGCACGCGTCGGGGGACGATCCCTTTCAGACCCAGCACCAGATGCGCGAGAGGCGCGCGGGCGAGGAGGGCGCGAAGGTCACGTTGAACCATGCCGAAAACCCGCTCGGCTGGCTGCGGCGGCGAAAGGACAGAAGCGGGCAGCCGCTGATCGGCGCGGCGCAGTTCGAGGCCGGGGAGAGACTCAGGGCCGATCACTGGCGCGCGCATCTTTCGCCGAACATTACATCGAGTTGGAGCCCCACGGCGGGCGCTCCGTCACGGCGGTCGCGGCGCGGCGCGGCGCACGATCCGGCTGCGCTCTCGGACGATGCCATCGCCGCGAAACAGCGTGTGTGGCGTGCGCTGGGTGCCGTGGGACCCGAACTCTCCGGCATCCTGCTCGACGTGTGCTGCGACCTGAAGGGGCTGGAGGATGCGGAACTGTCGTTCGGCTGGCCCAAGCGCTCAGGCAAGATCGTGCTCGATCTCGCCTTGACGCGGCTTGCGCGCCACTACGGGCTGCTGCGCGTCGAGGGAGAGACACGGCGAACGCGCCATTGGGGCGCGGCGGATTATCGCCCGAAGTTGTGAGGGGATGAAGCGCAGCCCCCGGGGCGGTGCCGGCTTCCGTCAGGGCATCGCGCACTATGCGTCGCGCGCGCTGGAACTTGACGTTCTCGGACAGTTCGACAGCGGCCGCGATCGTCTCCGCCTTGGCTGCGGCGGATGCGCATCGACACGCTTGTCGCCCGGCTGCTGGATGAGGCGTGAGGCGGCTAAAGACTTTCGCGCTGGGTGCCGGACCACGCGATGCGCTGCGCGCACGCGGTCCGGGATGCGCGGGAGATGTAGCCCGGATAAGCAAAGCGTCATCCGGGGATGGTTTTGTCCCGGATTGCGCTGCGCTCCGTCCGGGCTACGGGCTGCGCTCTATCCGGGCGACGTTCGTTGCGCGCACGCTTACGGATGACGACTCAGTGCAGCGCGGGGGCTTGCTCCATCGCGGTGCGGGCGTCGTGCCTGATGCGTTCGACCATGGATCTGAGACCGTTCGATCGCTGCGGCGTCAGATGGTCTTCGAGGCCGAGCCGCGAAAGCAGCGCGATCGCGTCGGTGTCGAGGATCGTTGGCGCGGTCTTGCCGTCATAAAGCGCAAAAAGAATGGCAATCAGCCCACGGACGATATGCGCGTCGCTGTCGCCTCGGAAATGCAGCACTGGCGTTGCGCGTCCGCGATCGATGCCGGTCGCGACCCAGACCTGGCTGACGCAGCCCTGCACCTTGTTTTCGGGCGTGGGTTATTCATCGGACAAGGGCGGCAGCGCGCGGCCCAGTTCGATGACATAGCGGTAGCGGTCCTCCCACTCGTCCAGCAGGGAGAAATCCTCGACGATGCGGTCGATGTGCGCGTTAGGGGCTATCTGTTCGACCATGTGGTTCATATAGGGCTTCCGGCGCTGTGGCGCGACTGGGAGGCGCGGCTGCTATTGGTTAGCGCAAAGACATATCGACTACGCCAATGACGTATTTTCCTTGCCCATCTACGCCAATGGCGTATGTTCGGTGGTTCCAGGACTGGGCGGTCTTCGCAAGGTCAGATTTGCGAAAGGAAAGCGTGGCGGCGGCCGGGCGATCTACTTTCTGATGGTCTCGGATGACGTGGCGATCATGTTGTTTGCATACGCGAAGTCCCAACGTGAGGACCTGACGCAGGATCAACGCAAGGCAGCCATGGCCCTGCTGAAGGAGCTGAAAAATGACTAAGATAGGATTTGGCGAATCCCTTATCGAGGGTCTTCAGGAGGCGGCCGCATGGAAGCGTGGCGAGGTCGCGCTTGAAACGGTCAAGATCGATCCGATGCCGGTTGCCCGCATCCGCGCGATCCGCAGGAAGGTCGCCAAGTCCGCGAAGGAATTCGAACGCCGGTTTGGCGTTCCGGTCGCGACGGTCAACAATTGGGAACAGGGTCGCCGTCAGCCCGACCCGGCAACTCGGCTGTTGTTGAAAGTCATCGACGCCGACCCGGAACTCGTCGAGCGCGCGGCGCGCGGGAAATCCTGAGTAGTTTGTGCTGCCGGAGTAGGACGCGCATCCCGGGGGGAAGGGCAGTACCTCCCGGAATGCGCATCCATCAGATCACGATGACTTGGGGTCCAGACGGCCCCAAGTCATGAACGTGATCGATTCCATGAGTTGAGCATGATGTCGTCCGAAAACCGCTGCACACTTTTCGGCATCATGCTCCGCGCTGCAGCGCGCCGATCTGAAAAGGGTCAGGCGCCGGAGGCGAGGTCGCGAATGGCCCAGCGAGGCTCAAGATCGTCGCCCGTCAGCGTATGCGACGAGCCATCGCGGTTGGCTGAAGGTCCGATCGCGGGCTCAGGCTGAGGCGCCGGCGCGGCCGGCCTCGGTTCAAGGGCAACAGGCGCCGGCGCAGGCTGCTTGCCACCCTCGGTATCGTTGTAACCCGCCACAAGATCGATCAGCATCGTCAGGCCTGCCTGGGCCTTCTCACCGAGCTCGCCAAGCGCCTCGCGGCCCTTCTCGCACGCGTCGGGCTTGCGGGTGCAGAACTCGCTCAGGTCCTTCACGGCCGCCTCAGCCGTGCCATAGACCGCGCTCTGCTTCTCGGTGTCTGTTGGCAGGATCATGAGGATGAGCGCCAGCCAGAAAATGGTCCGCAACAGGAAAAACATGAGATGCCCCTCGCGATATGTGGGCCAGCGTCACGCGTGCCCGTCCATCGATGGCGTGACCATGCCACAGGGCAATTTAAGATGGGTCCAAAGGGAACGCTAGAATGCAAAGTAAAATTGATTTCAATTGGGTTAACGCGTGGCGTTGTTGAAGTATAAAATTAAACAATCGAACCATCGATTATTTTGCGTCAGTTTTGATCCGTATTTGTCTAAAATTTTAGTTGGCCGGAAACTCAACGATTTATGGCGCTGATCGGGGCTGGGTCCCGTTGGCCCACGGTTGACGAAGTAGTACCGGGTGATGTTGCGCACTCCGCCACAGCGTTACGGGATGAGCTGGGCTTCGCACGGGCAAGGTTTGGTTAATGCTGAAGTTGGATCACGCGGACTTCGCGCCTTTAGCGGTGTTCGGTGCGGTGGGCGTTTCAGTCTTCCTTAAAAGGAGGCTCCGGATACTCGCGGCAGAGCATGATGCCGAAAAGTGTGAAGCGGTTTTCGGACGACATCATGCTCCGATTATTGAATCGATCACGTTCATGCCTTGGCCGGTTAGGCCAAAAGGCATCGTGATCGAGTGTAGGGGTGTGCGGCTCATCGGTCGCCATGAGTGTTCGCGTGATAGTCAGCCGCAGCGTCAAAAACCTGACGGGCTTCTTTGAGTCCCTCGTACACGACACAGCGCGCGGCGACGCGTTGCTGGCGGCGCGGCATCAGTCCTTCATCGCCTCGCATCTGATCGCCGGCCTTGCGGCGCTCTGCGTATTCCCGATCTACCTCGCGATCTGGGGCAGGCCGTCGCTCGTGACCGCGCTCGCGTTCGCCTGGTTCCTGACGCCGATCGGAATCGCGCTCTACGTCTCGCGCTCAGGAAGGCTGGTCGCGGCGCATGTCGCATCTTCGGTCAATCTTGTGGGGCTGTGCGTGTTCGCAGCAGCGTTCACCGGCGGCGTTCAGTCTTTCCTGATTGCATGGCTCGCCATCGCGCCGATGGAAGCGGCGCTCTCGGCCAGCCGGAAGGCGGTGCTGTGCGCGGCGGGCTTTGCGCTTGCGGGACTTGCGGGACTTGCGGCGGCATCGGGCCTCGGCGTGCTGCCGCAGGCGCAGGCGGTCGGGCTCGATCCAGTGGCGCTCTGGCTGCTCGGTGCGGGCACGGCGACCGTCTACGCGGCCGGGCTCGCGCTTAGCGTGCAGACGGTCTACCAGCGTTCGGAGGACGCCGTCCGGATCGGCGAACGGCGCTACCGCTTGATGGCCGAGAATGCGACCGACATGCTGACGCGCCACGATTTGCGCGGTAAGACGATTTTCGCCTCGCTCGCAAGCGAGCAGATCCTTGGCGAGCCAACCGGGGCGCTACTCGGCGACGGATTGTTCGAGCGGGTGCATGTAGCGGACCGGCCCGCTTATCTGACGGCGCTGGCGCGCTGCATCGAACACCAAACGCCGTACACGGTCGAATTCCGGGTAGCGCGGCGGATGCGTGATTCCATGGCGGTGGGGGAACGGCGCCACATCTGGGTCGAAATGCGCTGCCGCCACATGCCGCATGACGGCGACGGCCACGGCGACGGCGCGATCGTTGCGGTGACGCGCGACATTTCGGAGCGGAAGGCGCAGGAGCATGAACTGCTCCGTGCCCGCGACCAGGCGCAGGGCGCGAGCCGGGCGAAGTCGCAGTTCCTTGCCAATATGAGCCACGAGTTGCGCACGCCGCTGAACGCCGTAATCGGCTTCTCGGAAATTCTCAATCGCGAGATGTACGGATCGCTCGGCGATGCGCGCTATGCGGAATATGCGCGGCTGATCCACGAAAGCGGCGAGCATCTGCTGACGGTCGTCAACGACGTACTCGACATGTCGAAGATCGAGGCGGGCAAATTCTCGATTTTGAAGGAGCCGTTCGAGGCGGAGGCCATGCTGCGGTCGACCTGCGAGCTCGTGCGCGGCCTAGCCGGGCGCCGCCGCATCGAACTGCGCGTGATCGAGACGAGCGAGTTGCCGGAACTCGTGGCAGACAAACGCGCCTGCAAGCAGATGCTGCTCAATCTCCTGTCGAATGCGATCAAATTCTCGAACGAGGGGGAAGTGGTCGAGGTGCGGGCGGAGCGCGAGGATGCGATGCTGCGCATGTCGGTGACGGATCGCGGCATCGGCATTTCGGAACACGATCTCGCGCGGCTGGGCGATCCGTTCGTCCAGGCCAACACGGAATATGACCGGCGGCACGAGGGTGCGGGCCTCGGCTTGTCGGTCGTGAAGGGCCTCGCGCAGCTGCATGGCGGAAGGCTCGAATTGGCGAGCCGTCTCGGCGAGGGCACGACCGTTTCGGTCGTGCTGCCGATCGATGCCGGCGCGACGCCGATATCGGCCGCGGTCACGCCGCTGCGGCGCTCGGCTTAGAGCGCCGAGGCCATCATCCCCTTTATCGTTTGTTCAGCATGAATCCCGCATTATCGGTGGCGAGGCTCGCGCGTCCCCCGCGCGCGGCCGGCAATGGTTCGGCGAGTTCCGGGTGCGACATGGGCGTCATGATGGGCAGGCTGTATTTCCTCGCCTTTGCGGGGCTGGCCGTCGCAATCGTCTATAACGCGCTCTATCTGCAGGAAGAGAAGCGCGCGGCTTCGGGCCAGCTTGACGGTGCGGCGCAGATCGCATTGGGCGAGAAGGGGCGCGGGGCGCCCGGCAGCGCGTCGGAGATCATGCAGGCGATCCAGCGTGAACTGATCGCCCGCGGCTTCGACCCAGGACCGGCGGACGGTTTAGCGGGAGAGAAAACGCGCAAGGCGATCCTCGAATACGAAAAACGCAACGGCCTGCCGCAGACCGGCACGCCCAGCATGGATCTGCTGCGCAAAATCGTTCTGGGCGAATCGATCGGAGAGTTCGGCGAGCCGGAGCCTGCGCCTCAGCCCGCGCCGGAGAGGGCGGCGGAAGCGAAACCTGAGCCCGCGGAGAAGCCAAAGGCGGGCGCGCCGTCCGTTCCGCTGCCGCAAGCCAAGCCGACGGCCGATCCGACGATCGAGAACGTGCAGCGCGTGCTGGCCGATCTGGGCTACGCGCCGGGCCCGGTCGATGGCGTGATGGGCGAGGCGACGCGAAAAGCGATCGCCGCCTTCGAACGCGACCGAAATCTGCCGCAGAAGGGCGAGATCACGCCGGTCCTAATCAAGGAGATCGAGCGGGTTAGCGGCCGCTCCCTTACGCGGCAGGGCTGACCGGACGTCCGCCCCGACCTATAACACCCATCATGAGACTTAAGGCGGGGCTTTGGGTGCGCGCCTATATCCGGCGCTGCAACGGCGAGGGCGCGCCGGCGGCTGTGTTGAGGCGCGGCGCGGAGGAAGCCGGCGCGATCTTCATCAAGATCAATCTTCTCGACGGAACGGCGCTCCTGTTCGGACCGGCACCCGCCGGGATGTATGCGGAGGATCGGCTGTGGGTCGCTCTTATGGAAGGCGCGGCCGCGCTGGAGCGGGAGGCGGACGACTACCTTGGACGGCAGACGCGCTATGACGAGGATCTCTGGATCGTCGAGGTCGAGGACCGGCAGGGGCGGCACTTTCTGGGCGATTGGCTTAGTATACGGTAGAGGCGTGTGCTGATCTTTTTGTAATGAACTTACGTGTCCTTTCGATTTTCGGCGGACGCTTGCCGACAACATCCATGCGGCTGAATAACTATGCCGACCTCCAAGACGCATCTTAGCCAAAGTGCCCCCGCCTCCTTCTGGTAACGAGGATCCTGTTTCGAATTAACCAAAAAGTAATCAAAAGCACCTTCTCGCAACCAGTCCAGGATTTGCCCGAGACTTGAATTCACTTTCGACTGTTGCCCAAAAGCGATAGCGGCGGGGTAATTTGTCACGCTATCGTCAAGACGGGGGCGAGGCCGTAGCGCGAGAAGTGCGCGCGGCCCGATGGCCGGGGGCATCCATGAACAAGTTGAATTTGCACGGCGGAGCGGCGGGGTCATCTCGGCCTGGGAGCCGCTAGGCGCTGCTGCTGGGTACCGCGCTGGCATCCTCGCTGATGGCACTACCGACGCTGATTGCGACGCCTGCTGCGGCGCAGACGGTGGGCTGCCTTGGCACTCCGGGCGCCGGCGGGCCGACGCCGATCCTGCAAGGCCCTCCGGGCGCCCCGATCGTCTGCGTCAATAACGAAGATCGCGTCAGCAACGCGACGTCTGACGATGCGATCAACCTGACACACTCTCAGTTTTCCATCTTCCTGAACAACAGCGGCAACCTGACCGCCGCCGATTACGGAATTTTCGTCTACACGACTTCGACAGTTGTCGGCGGCGCGGCGGACAGCTCGATCACGATCCTGAACGCGAGCAACATCCAGGCCGACGTCGGCATTTTTGCACGCACACGTTCGACAGTTGTCGGCGGCGCCGGCGACAACTCGATCCTGATCGATCATTCCGGCGCGATTCAGGCTGACGAGTACGGCATCCGCGCGATTGCGACCAGCACGACCGTCCAGGGCGTCAAGAACGGCGCGATCGAGATTCAGGCCGCGGGCAGCATCGTGTCGGGCCTCAATGGCATCTACGCTGAGTCCAGCGCGACCAACGTTCTATCCCAGAGCAACAACGGGATCGTGGTCAACAACAATGCGCAGATCCAGGCGGGCAATAGCGGTGTCTATGCCGGCATCGCCGCTTTTGTTGGTGCAACCAACGTGCAGTCGAGCGTCACTAGCCCGCCTTCGGTCGTCAATGCCGGCGGCATCGTCGCGAGCGGAGACGGCATCGATGCGCGCGCGATTTTCATCAACGTTCAATCCGGCGGGAACGCGCCGATCAGCATCACCAACCCGGGCGCGATCCGCGCCGCCGGGGACGGCATCGACGTTCGATCCTTCGCCACCAATGTTAGCTCCATTGTTAACGGCCCCATCGCCGTCAACAATGCCGGCGTTATTGTCGCGGGCGGCGACGGCATCAGGGTTTACAACAGTTTCACTAATATCGATTCGAACAGCAACCAGGCGGCGCAGATCGTCAATTCCGGCGATATACAGGCCAGCACCGGCGCGGGCATTTATTTCTTTTCCAACAACGTCAATGTGCAGAGTTCTGTCGACATGTCGCTGTCGGTCCTGAACTCGGGCAGCGTGCGCGGCGGCGACGCAGGCATCTATGCCCGGAGCCAATCCGTCGACGTCCTGAGCAGCGTCGCAAACTCGATCAACATCCAGAACGCCGGCTCGATCTCCGCGAATTCGGGCCTCGCCATCGATACCGTCGGGCCGGCGACCACGATCTTCAACTCCGGCCTGATCACGGGCTTCGTCGACCTGACGGACAATGCCGATCTGTTTGTCAACCAGTCTGGCGGCGTGTTCCAGGCTTCCGGCACGTCCCTGTTCGGCCTCGGCGACGATCTGTTCACCAACGAGGTGGGCGGCCTGGTAGATACCGCAAACAATGCGGGCGTCGACGAGACGGTGGCGTTCCAGGGGCTCGAGACGTTCCGGAATTTCGGCACGATCTCGCTGCTCGACGGGGCTGAGGGCGACCTGTTCACCATCTCCAATACGCCGGGCGGGACCGACCTCGAATATGAGGCCGGCAGCTTCCTCGCCGTCGACGCCTTCCTCGGCGGCCCAGGCTCGCGCTCCGATATATTCCGCATCGACGGCAATGTCTCGGGCGTGACAGACGTGCTCGTCACCAACACCAACCCGTTGCCGGGGACGTTCAATCCCGACGGCATTACCGTGGTGCAGGTGCGCGGCGACGTCGATCCTAATGCATTCCGGCTGGCGAACGGGCCGATCGACACCGGCTTCTTCAATTTCGATCTGTTCTTCGAGCCGAGGAATGGCGGCGCGTTCGACGAGTTCGAACTGCGGTCCTTCCCGGGCGGCGGCGCGTTCCTGCTGCCGCAGCTGATCACGGCGAGCCAGGACATCTGGCATCAGACCAACGACACCTGGTTCGACCGCTCGGCGGACTTAAGGACGCAGCTCTGGCGCAATGGCGTCTCCGGCGTGCCCGGCGCGATGTATCTCGGCGGCGGATCGGTGAAGGATGGCGCTGTGATCGCCGAGCCGGGCCTCTCGCCGGCGGTCTGGGCCAAGGTCTCACACCGCAAGCACTAAGCGCATGATCCCGAAAAGTTGCAGACTTTTCGAACAAGATCATGCGCCAAGCAGCCCCTTCCAGGTGCGCGGCAAGGATGTTGCGTTGATGGCGATCGGACGAAGCCTTGTCTGCACCGGTCTGGCCGCAGCCGCGTTCGCTGCGGCTTTGCTCGCTTTAACGCAGCCGGCCGATGCCTTCGGCCGCGACCGCCTGGCGGATATTCGGTGCACGGACGATCGTCAAACCCGTGCTGCCGGAGGGGCATTCGCTCACGGCTGACGAGATCACGCTGCAGAACAGCGGACGTCAGATTGAGGGGCGGGGCGCGATTCGGCGTCGGCCTGACCGGTATCGCCGGCGAGATCCATGACGACCAGATGGCGCTGTCGGGCTTCTGCGAGGCCGCGCAGCGCGTGATGAATACGGACGAGGCGCGGATCGAGGGAATCGCCGCGAACGTGCACGCATATGGGCCGCGCGACGCCGACGCGCGCTCGCGGCACGATCTGAACCGCGCCTTCATAGGACGGACGCTGACGTCGCTCGCGCGCAAGATCGAGGTCTATCGTCAGGTGCTGACGCAATGGCCGGGCCCCAGAGGCGAGGCGGCGCAGGCCTCGCTTGATCAGATCCGGCGCATGGCGCTGGGCTGCGTGCCCGATCTCACGCTCGGTCTCGAATCGTATTTCGGCCGGGACGGCGCGCCTTACAAGTAGGAATTGCTATTCGGGCGGTTCCGGCGCGACTTCCGGTGGCATCGCCTCGACGTGGCGGGCGCAGGTGGCGCGTTTCAGCGCGGCCTCGGCGCGTGCGGCGAAGGCCGGCCCCGGAAGGGACGCTGACACGGTGGCAAATCCCATCGCTCCGGGCGAACGGACGATCTCGACATCGGTTTCCTGATCGGGACGGTCGGCGGTCGCCTCGAGCAGCGCGTGATCCTCGAGTGCGATGATGACGTCGAGACGGCTGCTGCGGATGTCGGCGCCTTGCACCGTGTAGAAATTGTCGCCGAGCGCGGTATTAAAGGTTAGGATCCAGTTCGGATCGAGAATCTGTGTACTGAGCTTGATCGGACCCTCGCTGAGGTCAAAACGGCAAACGGCGACGCGCAAATCCGGCGCGAGCATAGGCATCGGCTGAGCATTCGGCGTGGCGGCTGGGAGCACGACCAGCGTGTTCAACGGCGCGATATCGGACAGCCGTCCCCACGCATTCTTGGGCGCGAGCTGCGGCAGCGCCAGCACGGCGGCGATATGGATGATGCCGGCGAGCACGATGCCGATCGCGAGGGTGAACCAGGATATCTTCAGCGGCATGCGATCCTCCGAATCGCGGGAAGCTGCTGCTCCGCGACGAAGCCCGCGCCGACCGTCGTTGCCGGCATGTAGATGCTGAGCCAGATCGTCAGCCTACGCCGTTTCGTATCCCCGGCGGGCAGCCAGTTTTCCGAGCGCGCTTCGCGCGCAATGGTGACGCCGTGGCTGCCGTCGGTGCGGCGGACGATCTCGGCGCTGTTGAAGCCGTAGCGTTCCGCCTCGTTCTCGAGCAGATGACCGTTCTCGTTGAACAACGCGATCGACCACCACTTCGCTTCGATCGGCGGCCCCTCGACCAGATACTCGCACGCGGATGAGAGCACGCGTCCCTCGCTGTCGTTGCGGGCCAGGAAATAGCGCGCGGCGGTCGAGGTGACGGACAGTCGTCCCTCACGCGCCAGATGCGCGCGCGTGTAGGGATCGGCTTCGGGATTGCCTTCGGCGCTCCAGCTCTGCCACGGGCCGATACGATCGATGGTGAGCGCAGTGCCGCGGTCGATCATGTACCAGGCGGAACCGAGACCCGCGGCCACCGCCACAAGGAGAATGACGATCAGGGCAAGGAATTCGCCCATCGACCGGACGAACCGCCGTACCGACAGGAAGGTCGCGTCCAGCACGCCGGTGGTGCGAGAGGGATAAAGCGTGCCCGGTTGCGCCATGGATTAGGGTCTGCGGACGAACCGGGACGCGGCGCCCGACGCATCGCCGGCTGGTTGCTCACCTCCGGCGCCCGTTGCGGCGCTCGCAGGCTCGGCCGCAGACTGCTTGGGCTCGACGGAGCCGGCGTCGCGCAGGCGCTCGGCCAGATTGCTCAGCGCTTCGCGCGTGGCGTCGGGCATGCCGAGCGAGGCGGCCGGGGCGGACTCGGCGGCCGGCTCATCCT
>JBKJVQ010000248.1:0-11209 GCA_046717125.1 Methyloligellaceae bacterium | reverse complement strand
GTCCAGGGCCGTGGCCAGCGTTGAAAAAGTTCCTGCCGATAACGCTGTGTCAACTATGTCGAGTTGCTTTTCCATAACTCTCCTTTGTTGGTTAATTTATTGTTCAGGTAAGTGAGTCAACTACCGCCTTCCGCATTAGTGTGTCTCTCGAACCCATTTCGGCTGCATCTTCGGCATCAGCACCGTGTCGATAACGTGAATGACGCCGTTCGACTGATTGACGTCGGCAATCGTGACATTGGCAGTGTTGCCGCTCGCATCTTCGATCATGACCTGCTCGCCCTCAACCATGATAGTGATCTTGCCGCCATTAACCGTCTTGAGCTCGACCTTGCCGTCGTTCTTCTCGGCTTTCGCCATGATGTCCTTGGCGTTCATTTTGCCGGCGACGACATGGTAGGTGAGGATGCCGGACAGCTGCTTCTTGTTCGCGTCCTTCATCACAGTCTCGACAGTGCCGTCGGGGAGCTTTTCGAAGGCGGCGTTGGTCGGTGCGAACACTGTGAACGGGCCCTTGCCGACAGCGTCTTGACCAGGTCTGCCTGCTTCACGGCCGAAACCAGCGTCGTGTGATCCTTTGACTTGGAAGCGTTCTCGACGATATTCTTGCTTTCCATCATCGGCGCGCCGCCGACCATGGGATTGTCCTGCGCGGAAACAGCCATGGGCTGCGCCGTCAATGCGCTGAGCGAAATAGCGGCGGCCGAAAGCAGACCGAGCCTGCGCGGTGAAAGAATTCTCATGTGTTTTCCTTGTTTTGGGGAGTTCAGGAAGCGCCGTCCTCCGGACGCAACACCTGCCGGAGGTCATTCGACGCCGTCATGCAGGAAGTACGCGCCGCGCCATCTTCCAGTTCACCGACTGACGCGGACGTGATTGCTCACTAACAATTATCAGTATGCTGAATTTCGCTGCTGCTCAGCCCTTCGCCGCAGGCAAAGCCAGCCGGATATGCAGCTCCTTGAGCTGCTTCGGCGTCGCTTCGGAGGGCGCGCCCATCAGCAGATCCTGCGCCTGCTGGTTGAACGGAAACATCACGACCTGGCGCAGATTGTCCTCGCCGCAGAGCAGCATGACGATGCGGTCGATTCCCGGCGCGATGCCGCCATGGGGCGGCGCGCCATATTGCAGTGCACGGAGCATCCCGCCGAAGCGCGCCTCCAGCTCTTCCTTCGGATAACCGGCAATGGCGAACGCCTTCTCCATGATCTCGGGCTTGTGGTTCCGGATCGCGCCCGACGACAGCTCCACGCCGTTGCAGACGATGTCGTACTGGAAGGCGAGGATGTCGAGCGGGTCCATCGTCTCCAGCGCCTCGAGGCCGCCTTGAGGCATCGAGAACGGGTTGTGCGAGAAGTCGATCCGCTTCTCATCCTCGTTCCACTCGAACATCGGGAAGTCGACAATCCAGCAGAAGTCGAAGCGGTTCTCATCGACCAAGCCGAGCTCGCGCCCGATCCGGCTGCGCGCCCGCCCCGCGAAGTCGGCAAAGTCCTTGGGGACACCGGCCACGAAGAACACGGCGTCGCCATCGGTTAGACCGATCTCGACGCGAAGCGCAGCCGTGCGCTCGGGACCCATGTTCTTGGCGACCGGGCCCGCGCCTTCCCCGTCTCGGAAGAAGATATAGCCCAGCCCCGGCTGTCCCTCGCTCTGCGCCCAGGAATTCATGCGGTCGCAGAATGCGCGTGAACCGCCGCCTTTGGCGGGGATCGCCCAGACCTCCGCCTTCTCGGTCCAGACACGGCCGTCCTTACGCTTGTCCAGGATGTTCGCGAACACCTTGAAATCCGAGTCCCGAAAATGTTCGGAGACATCGCGCATCTCGATCGGATTGCGCAGGTCCGGTTTGTCGGTACCGTATTTGCGCATCGCGTCACGAAAGGCGATGCGCGGGAATTTCGGCGTCACGGGCTTGCCGCCGCCGAACTCATCGAACACGCCGCGCAGCACGGGCTCGACTGCATCGAACACGTCGTCCTGTGTGACGAAGCTCATCTCGATGTCGAGCTGATAGAATTCGCCCGGCGAGCGGTCGGCGCGGGCGTCCTCGTCGCGAAAACACGGCGCGACCTGGAAATAGCGGTCGAAGCCCGCGATCATCGTAAGCTGCTTGAACTGCTGCGGGGCTTGCGGCAGAGCGTAGAATTTGCCCGGATGCACCCGCGAGGGCACCAGATAGTCGCGCGCACCCTCGGGCGAGGAGGCGGTCAGGATCGGCGTCTGGAACTCGAAGAAGCCCTGGTCCTGCATCCGTTGGCGCAAGCTCGCGATGATCTCGCCGCGCTTCATGATGTTGCGGTGGAGCTTCTCGCGCCGCAGATCGAGGAAGCGATAGGTGAGGCGCGTCTCCTCCGGATAGTCAGGTTCTCCGAACACCGGCACCGGCAGCTCTTTCGCCTCGGACAGGATTTCGATTTCGCTCGCACGGACTTCGATCCCGCCCGTCGGCAGATTGGCGTTCACCGTCTCGGAGGAACGCGCCACGACCGCGCCGTCGACCCGGATCACCCACTCGGATCGGACGCCATTTGCGGACGCGAACGCCGGGGAATCAGGGTCGGCCACGATCTGCGTCAGCCCGTAATGGTCGCGCAGATCGATGAACAGCAATCCCCCGTGATCGCGCACGCGGTGCACCCACCCCGAGAGACGCACGGTCTCCCCGACATTCGCCGCACGCAACTGGCCGCAGGTGTGGGATCGATAGGCATGCATGGGCAGAAAACCGTCTGAATCGGGCGGGAAATGCGCGCCGTAAAGCGCATGTGGCTCGTTCGGTTGTCAAGAACGAGGGCGGAACTTCCATTCCCCCGTACGGTTATTCCGCTTATGAAACGGAACGATACAAGCGCCGCGGTTGCAGCCCGGCAGGACGAGACGCCGAACCGGCTCATGCGCGTTCTCGCAATAACTGGTTTCGTCATTGCGCTGTTTTGGAGTGTGACAGCCTATGGTGGGGCTGGCGTTCCGCAGGGCGAGGATCCACCGGGAGCGGACGGCGCAAACGGCGATGGCGTCACCCCGCCGCCGGAGGAAGGCGTTATCACGCCACCCGATGTCGGCGACGAGGACATCAACAAGGCCGCGCCGGACCCCGATCCCGGCACCACGCCCGTGATACCGCCCGAGCAGATCCCCGAGCAGCCGAAACAGGACAAATAGTGGTCGTCAGCGTTCGCCCTTGGGCAACATGCGATCGCTGATGATGCGGCGCTGGATTTCGCTCGTGCCCTCGAAGATCGTCGTGAGCCGCGCATCGCGCCAGTACCGCTCGATGCGCCGCTCGGTCGTGTAGCCGTTGCCGCCGTGAAGCTGCATCGCCTGGTTTGTGACCTTCACGGCCATCTCCGTAGCCAGCAGCTTCACCATCGCGGATTCGCTTTCAGCCGCCTCCCCCTGATCGAGCAGGTGCGCAACCTGCTGCCAATAGGCGCGCGCCTGTGCGACTTCGGCCGCCATGTCGGCCAGCGCGAACCGCAGCGCCTGGAATTCGGCGATCGGATGCCCGAACTGCTCGCGCTCCTGCAGATAGAGCTGTGTATCCTCGACCGCTGCGCGCGCCACGCCGACGGCCCGCGCCGCCGTATGCACCCGCGCGATATTTAACCCCCGCTGCACCGATGCAAAGCCACCTGAATCGGCGTCCGCGCCTTCGTCGCCGTAGAGGCCTGTCAGCCGGTCGCTTTCCGGAACTCGAACGCCGTCCAATTCGAGATGCCAGGTGAGGAACCCGTGATAGCCGATCTTGTCGATCACATGCCCGGTCATGCCTTTCGGGAATGAGGAGGGCTCCTTCAGCACAAGAAACGGCTCTAGCCCGGCCGAGCGCGGTTCGTCCTTTTTCGGCTCGCGTGTCCGAGCCAGCACTTCGATGAAGTCCGCAGCGAGGGCAAACCCGGCCCAGCGCTTTGTGCCTGTCAGCACCCACTCTTCGCCATCGCGCACCGCGCGGGTTTCGACGCCGGCAAGGTCCGAGCCTGCCGTCGGTTCCGACAGGGCGATGGCGCCGATCCATTTCCCTTGCGCCGATTTGCGAAGCAGACCGAGCCGCCGCTCGTCGTCCAGCGTCTGCGTGCCCAATCCCTGCCCGCGAGCCAGGATGCTGCCGACCGAGAGCCACGCCCGCGCCAACTCCTCCGACACGAGGCAATATTCGAACACGCCGAGCCCCATGCCGCCGTGCTCGGCCGGGATCGTGATGCCGAACCATCCCTTCTCCGCCATCCGATCGATCAGCGACCGCGGCATCTCGGCTTTCTGCGGATCGAACTCGTCGGCGATGGGTAGGACGACATCGCGCGCGAACGCCCGCGCCTCCTCCTGCAGCCGGACGCGCGCTTCGGTTCGCCAGGGCGGCATCAATTCCGGCGGATTCGGATGCATGATTTGCCTGGACATGAATTCCGGTCTCGCTCCTTCGCACCTATAACTACGAGCAGATCACTTCATGCGTGCTTAGCGAAGCTGCAGCAAGTCGTGGTCGCTTCGACGCGACAGCCGGGGTCGCTTGCGCTATAGGCCTCCGGCGATGCAGCTTGTTTCTGATTCCCAATCACTGGTCGAACTTTGTGCGCGACTTTCGAAGGCGGAGTTTATCGCCGTCGACACCGAGTTCATGCGCGAAACGACGTTCTGGCCAAAGCTCTGCCTCGTCCAACTGGCATCGGACGAAGTGGAGGCCTGCGTCGACGCCCTCGCCGAGGGTCTCGACCTTTCTCCGTTGTTCACATTGATGAACGATCCCCGCGTGCTCAAGGTATTCCATTCCGCGCGGCAGGACGTCGAGATTGTCCACCATATGGGCGGCATTATCCCGCACCCCATCTTCGACACGCAGGTCGCCGCCATGGTGTGCGGCTTCGGCGAGTCGGTCAGCTACGTGATGCTGGTCAAAAAAATGCTGGGGAAAAATCTAGATAAATCGTCCCGCTTCACGGATTGGAGCCGCCGCCCGCTCTCCGATAAGCAACTGACCTACGCGCTTGGGGACGTTACGCATCTGCGCGATCTCTATCCGAGGCTCCGCAAGCGTCTCGACAGTTCCGGCCGAAACAACTGGCTCGATGAGGAGATGGCGGTGCTGACCGATCCCGGCACCTATCAGCTCAAGCCGGAGGATGCCTGGAAGCGGCTCAAGATGCGCGTCAAGAGTCCGCGCGCGCTTGGTGTGCTGATGGAGCTGGCGCAGTGGCGGGAGCATGAAGCCCGCAATAACGACGTCCCGCGGGGGCGCATCCTCAAAGACGACGCGCTCTACGATATCGCCAACCAGGAGCCGCGCACTCCGCAAGAACTGGCGAGCCTGCGATCGCTGCATGACGGGTTCTCGCGGTCGGCGCGCGGCCGCGCCGTAATCGAGGCGGTCGAGCGCGGGCTGAAGCGTGACGCGGCGACGCTTCCGCCGATTGAACGGGGCGAGCCTCTGACGCCTGAAGCGGCCGCCGTGGTCGACCTATTCAAGGTCCTGCTTAAGGCGGCGGCCGGCAGACACGGCGTCGCGCCGAAACTTATCGCCACCATCGAAGAACTGGAAGACATCGCTAGAGCCGACGATCACGACGCGCCGGTCCTGAAGGGGTGGCGGCGGAAGCTCTTCGGCGACGATGCTCTAAGGGTCAAGCATGGCGAACTTGCGCTGACGATCCGAAACGGACAGGTCGAACTGACGCCTGTCATATCGACCGATTAGCGATCAGTCGTCGTGCCTGTCGGAAATCGCCTTGGTCAGGCGCGCCCTGACCACCAGACGCGCGTCTTCCGGCAAAACGTCGATGGCGTCATGCAGGGTCTGTAGCTCGCTGCGCAATCCGTGGATCTGATCAATCAGATGCAGAAGCACCGGCACGACGTCTTCGTCGAAGCCGAGCTCGTCTTCGAGGTCGCAGATCAGCCTTACCCGCGCGACGTCCGCCTCGGAGAATTGCGCCGGATCGGTCCGCAGCGCCGGTCGCACCCAGCCGCGCCGCACCCAGACGCGCAGGCGCGTCACCGAAACCTGCGTGACCTGTTCGATGACATCGTTCTCGTTGAACATCAGACCGTCCTGTTAGATCACGATGACTTTTGGTCGAATCGATCAAAAGTCATGAACGTGATCGATTCCAATAGCTTGAGCATGATGTCGTCCGAAAATCGCTTCACACTTTTCGGCATTATGCTCTAAACTTTCGCCGGGGATCGTAGGCGTGGTCCTTGCGCCAGGTTTCGACGAATGCGCGGAGGTCGTCGTCGACACGCTCCGGCATCGTGACCGACAGTCTGACAAGCTGGTCCCCGGCCGCACCTCTCTTCGGCGTGACGCCTTTTCCCTTGAGCCTCAGGGTCTGACCGGTATTGGCGCCGGGCGGCACCGTGATCGTCACGCGGCCCGAAATCGTAGGCGCCTCGACTTTTGCGCCGAGCACCGCCTCGTCGAAGGAGATCGGAAGATCGATAAGGATGTCGTTGCCTTCGCGGCGGAACATCGGATGCGAGCGCACGCCGATCTCGACAAGGGCGTCGCCTGCGGCGCCCTGCCCGAGGCCCGGCCGTCCCTTGCCCTTGAGGCGGATCGTCTGTCCGTCCTGAACCCCGGGGGGAAGCGCTACATCGATCGTGCCACCGTCGGGCAGAGTGATGCGTTGCTTGGCGCCAGTGACAGCATCGAGGAAATCGACGTCGAGCCGATAGCGCGCGTCCTGTCCGCGCGCCGAGAAACCCTGACCGCCGGCTTGCCCCGCACGTTGCTTCCCGAACAGATCGCCGAACAGATCGCTGAAACCGCCAAGATCCTCGAAACCGGCATTGGAACGATAGCGGGCACCGTCCGCGCCTCCCGCATATTCGCGGTAATATTGTTGCTGTGGCCGCTCCTGACCTGTCGCGTCGATCTCGCCGCGATCGAACCGGGCGCGTTTGTCCGCATCGCCCAGAATGTTGTAGGCGGCCGAAATCTCCTTGAAACGATCCTCCGCCGCCTTGTCGCCCGGGTTAAGATCGGGATGGTAGGTCTTGGCGAGACCCCGGTACGCCTTGGTGATCGAATCCTGATCCGAGGCGCGGGCTACGCCGAGAACGCTGTAAGGGTCTTGAGCCATCAGATCGATCCGTTACGCATACGCGAATGACAGCGCCGGCCGGTTACGGCCGGGGCGATGATCGCCACGAGGGTAAGCGGAAGTGCAGATGTGTGGATCGGCGCGGCGCATCGCAAGCGATCAGGTGCCGTTTACCGATTTTGGAACCGTCCCTTCCCCCCTCCAGGCGCGGACATATTCTCGCAGGGTTCCTTCGGTCGCGTAAAGGCCGCATTGTGCGGCCGAACGGGCACCGCGGGATCAACTCCCGAAGCGGCTTCAAACCGCCATGAGTTCGAGACTCTCACCGATCTGAACCTCAGGCTGACGTTCGATCTCATTCGCAAGCGTCTTCAGGCGGCGATCCAGCCGCTCTCCATCGAGATCGGCAAGGTCGTCAGGTAGATTAAGGACCAATTTTTTTCCGTCCAGCGTCAGCGGCGCGCGCGGAATAATCCCCGGCGTCGACGCGGATAGCATATGCGCGGTCCGGATCGCCGCTCCGAGAATACGCGCCCGCTTCAGCGCTTTCTTGTCCACCAGATCGGTGAGCCGTGGACTGAGCTCTTCCTTGATGAGGCCTTCGTGACGGTAATAGACCGTCAGCGCGATGAACGCCCGTCCCGGATGATCGATGCCGGAAAACGTCCCATGGGCGATGATGTTGAGGCTCTGTTCGCCGCGATAGTCCGGATGGGCGCGCCAGCCAATGTCGGAGACGAGGCAGGCCGCGTGCCGCAAGCGGCGCTCTTCGGAAGTCTTCCTTAACTCCGGACCCTGGAACAGCACGTCGGTCCAATCGACCAGTTCGCGCGCGCTCTCGAGCGATCGGGAGCGCCGGCGCGCGAAATCCTCGCAGGCGGTGATCAGCGGATCCTTGCGCCTCTCGGCGTCGCTCAAGAGGCTGTAGACCAGCCCCTCGCGAATGCCGAACACGGAGACGACGACCTCGGACGGCCGCACGCGCTTGAGCAGCCGTTCGAGCACGAGCGCGCCCCACGGGATGGTTTCGCGGCGGGCGGTCGCGATGTCCTTGATGCCGGCCAGCGAGTTGGGAGAGAGGTGGTTGAGCAATTGCGCAAACTCGATCGCGCTACGCGTCGTCATCCGGTAGTTGTGCATGACGCTGAGGGGGTAATTCATCTGCATCATGTGCAGCCGCGCGAGCGCGCGCCATGCGCCGCCCACCAGATAGAACGGACGCCCCTGCCCGCGCTCCAGCCATGGCACGCTCGCGAGTTCCGCTTCGACGATCGATGCCGCCTTGGCCATGCTGCCGCCTGACGAGTCGATAAGGCGCAAGCCTCCGAGCGCCAGAGTCACGCCGCCCGAGAACGAATTTTCGTCGATGTCGATGAGTTCGAGGCTCCCGCCGCCGAGATCACCAGCCAGCCCGTCGGCGTGATGGATTCCTGAGATCACGCCGAGCGCCGCCAGTTCCGCCTCGCGCGTGCCGGTCAGAAGCGTCACGGGCTCACGCAGCACTTTCTCAACATCGTGGATGAACGCTGGGCCGTTCTCGGCCTCCCGCGCGGCGGCGGTCGCGATCACCTCCACTCGCGCGCATTCCAGCCGGTCGCAAACGGCCCGGAATCGTCGCAGCGCCCGCATGCTGCGCGCTACGGCGTCCGTGCCAAGTTTTCCGGTCGTCGCGATCGAGCGGCCGAGACCGGCCAGCACTTTTTCGTTGAAAAGAACCGCGGGGCTGCGCGTCGCGCCCTCATAGACCACGAGCCGCACCGAATTCGAGCCGATGTCAACGACGCCGATGGGTTTCAGGGTCGTGCTGCGCGCCATCGGTTCTATCGTCTCACGGCGTCTGGATGCGGCCAGCGAAGCGTGGCGGGAAGCTTGATTTCAATGCATCGCCGCGCCCGGACAGGCTCGGGTTGATCATGAAATATTCCTGCGCATTGAACGGTTCCTCACCCTTGGCGGGTTTCATCCTCTCGGAGGACCCATCCGGCAGGACGCGCCAGCTTTGGAGATTGTCCTTGATGTTGGCGATCATGATCTGGTCCAGAACCTGTTCGTGTACGGTCGGATTTCTGATCTGAACCATGGATTCGACGCGGCGGTCGAGGTTGCGGGGCATCATGTCGGCCGAACTGATATAGACGGCCGCGTCGCGATGCGGAAGACCATGCCCGGCGCCGAAGCAATAGATGCGCTCGTGCTCGAGGAAGCGGCCGATGATCGATTTCACATGGATGTTGTCGGACAGGCCCGGAACGCCCGGCCTCAGGCAGCAGATGCCGCGCACGACGAGTTCGATTTCAACGCCGGCCTGGCTTGCCTCGTAAAGCGAGTCGATCACCTCTTGGTCGACCAGCGAGTTCATCTTCATCCAGATCGCCGCGGGCCGGCCAGCGCGCGCGTGATAAATTTCCTCGCGGACATGATCGAGGATGCGCGCGCGAATGCCGTGCGGCGACATCGCCAAAGCCTCGAGCTCCGAGGGCTCCGCATATCCGGTTACGAAATTGAAGATGCGACTCACGTCGCGCGCGATTTCGCGGTCGGCCGTGAAGAAGGAAAGGTCGGTGTAAACCTTCGCCGTCACGGGGTGGTAGTTTCCGGTTCCCATGTGACAGTAGGTGGCGAGTTCGCGGCCTTCGCGACGCACGATCAGAGCGAGCTTCGCGTGCGTCTTCAGCTCTATGAAACCGTATACGACCTGTACGCCGGCGCTTTCGAGGTCGCGCGCCCAGGCGATGTTCGCCTCCTCGTCGAACCGCGCCTTCAGTTCCACGATGGCCGTTACCGACTTGCCCGCCTCAGCAGCTTCCTTCAGCGCTTGGATGATCGGCGAGGCCTTGCTGGTGCGGTACAACGTCCATTTGATCGCAACGACATTCGGGTCTGCCGCAGCCTGCTTCAGGAACTGCAACACGACATCGAACGACTCGTAGGGGTGATGGACGACGATGTCCTTCTGGCTGATGGCCGCGAAACAGTCGCCGTCATGCTCGCGGATGCGTTCCGGAAAGCGGCTCACATACGGCTTGAATTGCAGGTCGGGGCGCTCCGGCACGATCAGCGCCTTGGTGTCGGCGAGGCCAATCAGGCCCTTCTGCACGAATACTTCGCGCTCGCCGCATTTCAGCTCGGCTACGACGAAGCGTTGCAGCGTCTCGGGCATGCCGGCTTCGATTTCCAGCCGGATGACGGAGCCGCGCCGCCGCTTCTTCAACGCCGACTCGTAGAGCCGCACCAGATCCTCGGCCTCTTCCGCGACCTCGATGTCGCTGTCCCGAAGAACCCGGAACGCGCCCTGGCTCTGGACGCTATAGCCGTGGAACAGTCGCGACACGAACAGGCCGACAAGCGTCTCAAGTCTGATGAACCGTATCTCTGTGCTCAGCTCGCTCGGCATCCTGATGAAGCGGTCGAGCATGCTCGGGATCGGCATGAGGGCGTGCATGCGGTCGTTGCGCCCTTCCTTGACCAGTTCCAGTCCCATGACGAAGCCAAGATTGGGAATAAACGGGAACGGATGGGCAGGATCGACGGCGATCGGCGTCAGAACCGGAAAGACGTGCGAGAGGAAATAGTCTTCGAGCCAGTCTTTGTCAGCGGCCGACAACGCGGCGGGTTCGAGCACCTTGACGTTGACATCCGCAAGTTCCGCTTTGAGAGCGACCCAGCGCTCCTGCTGCTCGTCCGTCAGCTCTGCCACGAACTTGTTGATGCGTTCGAGCTGCTCGATCGGCGACAGCCCGTCCTGGCTCATGCTCGGCACCGACAGCCGGATCTGCCCCCGGATGCCGGCCACGCGCACCATGAAAAACTCGTCGAGATTGGTCGCCGAGATCGACAGGAACCGGAGCCGTTCGAACAGCGGATGCCGCTCGTTGGCGGCCTCCTCCAGGACGCGGCGATTGAACTGGAGCCACGACAGCTCGCGATTGAAGAACCGCGACTGCCCCAGTTCTTCGATCATGTCGACCGGGGCAGAAGGCGCTACGCTCTGGAGGCTCATACTTTCGATCCTGTCATGGGTTTCGGGCGTTTTCGCCAATCTTCCCAATATTTATATCGGTTCCATGACGGCGCTCGACCCTAGCACTCCTCGGGCCGCCCGCCGAAATCCAGGCGTCGATTAATGCTGGTCCGAAAATGCCTCGGAAAGGATCTCCGACGCCATATGG
>JBKJVQ010000247.1:0-24412 GCA_046717125.1 Methyloligellaceae bacterium | reverse complement strand
CGAACTGATCGCCCGCGTCCGCGCCCTGCTGCGCCGGGCGAGCCCCGAGCGCGTCGCCGACGTGCTCAACCATGGCGACATCGAGCTCGACCGCGAGAAGAAGCGCGTGTCCCGATCCGGCCGCGAGATCGACCTCGGGCCGACCGAATACCGGCTGCTTGAGTTTCTCATGGAGCGGCCGGGCCGGGTATTCTCGCGCGAGCAGCTTCTCGATGGCGTCTGGGGCTCCGAGGTCTACATCGACGAGCGCACCGTCGACGTGCATGTCGGCCGGCTACGCAAGGCGCGCAACCGCGGCAGCGAGGCAGATCCGATCCGCACCGTGCGCGGCGCGGGCTACGCGCTGGCCGACGGTTCGAACGGCGACGCGCGGTAATTGCCAACGCTCCCGATCTCAGTCGGACGCGAAGTGCAACCTGGCGTCGTGCTCCCTCTCACGACGGCCGGGTGGATCGTCTCCACCCGGCTCTGACCCTTGGTGACTTAAGGGTGTACTAAGAGGGCGACTAAGCGTGACCGATCATGCACTAAACCCGCTTCGCAGCCCGGCTACGCCCATGCGCGGGCTGGTAGGCCACGCGTGCATGGTGCTCGCAATAGGGCATGCCCGACAGCGACTTGCGGCCGCAAAAATGGAACTGCTCGTCGCCGGGATCGCCGATGGGCCAGCGGCACATCGCCTCTTTCAGGGTGAGGATCGTCGCCCGCTCCGCCAGCGGGATGATGAGCTCCGTAACCGTCGCCGGCGCGACATGGATCTCGAATTCCTCGTCGGTCTGGTATTCAGGCTTGTACGCCACGTTTCCATGCACCGCATATGTAACCGAATGCGTGCGCGCGACCGGCACGGATCGCTTATGGGCGCGCATCGGCTTCATGCGCGACGTGGTCGCCCGCCCCGACAGTCCCAATCTGTGAACCTTGCCGATCACCGCGTTGCGCGTCACGCCGCCGAGCCGCGCTGCGATCTGGCTTGCACTCAATCCGTCGGTCCAGAGCTTCTTGAGAAGCTCGACCCTCTCATCGTTCCACGACATGTTTGCCTCCTCGATTGATGGATTCGGAGTCCAGACCCCCGCCGAAAGAACGGTTGCCTGGTACGCATGGACTTTCCGAAAAACGCCCGCATCGGCCGCAGGGCAACTACCCGACTCTACATGTCGTGGCCGACGCTTTCGACGCTACAATATCCGGGGGGTTGGAATCAAGGCATCCGCCAATGCCCGTGTTCCGTTTTCCACCGAACATCGCAACTGTCGCACGGCCATTCACGAAATTGCAATCAATGCTTTGGCGGTTTCAGCGATTTCCTCAGAGTGATTCCTGCACGCCACAGCACCTCCTGAACGCGTTGGATTCCGGGCAGTCTTCGATTGACAGACGAACGGGGCGATCCTAAATCTCGACGCATCCAAAGGCCGCCGCACGGCGGCCTTTTCGTTTCAGGCGCTCGTTCGGACCACGACATGACCGCCCAATCCTCCGCCGTTTTACCGACCTACGCACGGGCGAACCTGACTTTCGAGCGGGGCGAGGGCGCATGGCTCTTCACGCGCTCCGGCGATCGCTATCTCGATTTTGCGAGCGGCGTCGCCGTCACGGCGCTCGGCCATGCCCATCCGCATCTGGTCGCTGCCCTGAAGGCGCAGGCAGAAAAACTCTGGCACACGTCGAATCTGTTCAACATCGAGGGCCAGGAGCGACTGGCGCAACGCCTCGTGGCGGCGAGCTTCGCCGACAAGGTATTTTTCGCCAATTCCGGCGCTGAGGCGGTCGAATGCGCGATTAAGATGACGCGCAAGTTCCACGCTGCTTCGGGCGCGCCCGAGCGCTGGCGCATGGTCGTGTTCGACGGCGCGTTCCATGGCCGGACGCTGGCGACGATTGCCGCAGGCGGCCAGCCGAAGCACCTCGATGGGTTCGGGCCGCCGGCAGACGGGTTCGATCGCGTAGCCGGTGCGGATATTGCCGCGATTCGCGCAGCGATTGCCCCGGAGACAGGCGGGATCCTGATCGAGCCCGTGCAGGGCGAGGGCGGGGTGCACGTTTTCCCGGCATCCTTCCTGCGCGACCTTCGTGAACTGTGCGACGATGCCGGTATCCTGCTGGTGTTCGACGAGGTCCAGACGGGGATGGGCCGTACGGGAAGGCTATTCGCGCATGAGCATGCGGGCATCGCGCCGGACATCATGGCGCTCGCCAAAGGTTTGGGCGGTGGCTTTCCCGTCGGCGCGTGTCTTGCAACGGATCGGGCCGCGTCCGGCATGACCGCCGGCAGTCACGGCTCGACCTTTGGCGGCAACCCGCTGGCGATGGCGGTCGGCAATGCCGTGCTGGATGTCGTGCTGGAGGACGGCTTCCTCGACCGCGTGCGCGATACTTCGCTGCGCCTGAAGCAGTCGCTCGCCGCGCTGAGCGACGAATTCCCGGCGGTGATTGAGGATGTGCGCGGCGAAGGGCTGATGTTCGGCCTGAAATGCGTGGTTCCGAACAGCGCCTTGATCGAGGCGATGCGGGCCGAGCTGCTGCTCGGCGTACAAGCCGGCGACAATGTCGTACGGCTGCTTCCGCCCCTGATCATCGGCGAGGCTGAGATCGCCTGCGCCACGGATGCACTTGCCGCGGCCTGTCGCCGCCTTGCTCCGGAACAGGCGCGCGCCTCATGACGACGACGATGCCGCCGCGCCAGTTTCTCGATCTGAAGGATTTCGACGCCAGGACGCTGCGCCAGCTCATCGATCTCGCTCGCGCGATGAAGCGCTCCGGCCGCGCCGAGTTGCCAAAGGGCGTGACCATGCCGCCCCGGCCGATCCTCGCCATGATCTTCGACAAGCCGTCGACGCGCACCCGCGTATCCTTCGATGTCGCGATGCGTCAGCTTGGCGGGGAAACGATCGTGTTGAACAGCGTCGATCTGCAGATCGGGCGCGGGGAGAGCATCGCCGACACCGCGCGTGTCCTGTCCCGGTACGTCGACGCCATCATGATCCGCACGGGGCCGCATGAAATCCTCACCGAACTTGCGGCCAACGCCACCGTGCCGGTCATCAACGGCCTCACCTGCCAGTCGCATCCCTGTCAGGTTCTGTCGGACATCCTCACGTTCGAGGAACATCTCGGCGCGATGGAGGGTCGCACCATCGCCTGGGTCGGCGACGGTAACAATGTCGCGGCGAGCTGGATCGAGGCTGCGGTGAGGCTCGGCTTCAAGCTGATGCTCGCCTGCCCGAAGGAACTCTCGCCTCCGAATAGCGTGCTAGCCTGGGCGAAGCAGGAGCGCGGCGACGTGCATCTCGTGCATGACGCGGGTGAGGCCGTGGACGGCGCCGCCGCCATTGTCACCGATGTCTGGGTATCGATGGGCGATGGTGACAAGGAGCGCCGCGAGACGCTGCTGCGCCCGTTCCAGGTCGATGCGGCGCTCTTGGCGAGGGCCGATCGCAACGCCATCTTCATGCATTGTCTCCCCGCCCATCGCGGCAAGGAGGTGACCGCCGAGGTCATGGACGGTGCGCATTCGGTGGTGTTCGACGAGGCCGAAAACAGGCTCCACGCGCAGAAGGCCATTCTCGCCTGGTGTCTCAAGGGCGCGTAATGGCGGCTGAAATTCCCGCAGCGAGACTTCTCCAGCCTGCAGCCGACGATCTGGTGCTTCCGTTTCAGGCAGAGCGCGCTGGCGTGATCGGTCGGATCGTGCGTCTCGGCCCGACCGTGGACGACGTCCTGCGCCGGCACGATTATCCCGATCCCGTCTCGCATCTTCTCGGCCAGGCGCTGGCGCTCACCGCCATGCTCGGCGCGAGCCTCAAATTCGACGGCAAGCTGATCCTGCAGACGACCAGCGACGGCGCGGTCGATCTTCTCGTCGCCGATTACAAAGCGCCTGGATCGGTTCGCGCCTATGCGCGCTTCTCGGACGACAAGCTGGAAGCGCTTGAAGGCGGCGACGAGGCGGGCGCGCTGCTCGGTCACGGACATCTGGCGATGACGATCGATCGAGGCCCTGAAACGGAGCGCTATCAAGGCGTCGTGCCGCTGGATGGCGGCAGCGTCTCGGATGCGGCGCACGCCTATTTCCACCAGTCGGAGCAATTGCCGACCTTCGTGCGTCTCGTCGTCGCCAAGCATTTCGGCAAGAGCTCGGGCGAAGGTCCGCGCAAATGGTCATGGCGCGCGGGCGGCCTCATGATCCAGAAGCTCACGCGCGAGGGCGGCATCGAGCCAGAAGGCGATCCCGAAGCGGCCGGCGAGAATGAGGATTGGAGGCGCGCGCGGCTGCTCGCGCAGACGGTCGAAGATCACGAATTGCTCGATCCGATGCTGGAGCCGGAGCGGCTTCTGTATCGGCTGTTTCACGAGGAGGGCGTGCGCACCCATCACGCCCAGGCGCTCGAGACCTATTGCAGTTGTTCACATGATGTCGTCAAAGGCATGCTGAAACGCTTTACGCCGGAGGACATCACCGAGATGACCGTAGATGGTGCAGTCATCGTGACCTGCGAGTTCTGCAACCGCGCCTATCGGTTCGACCCGGACGAGATCAGCGACTGAGTCTTAGCGGAGGCGAACACGGAGCTGTTGCGGGAGGGCAACGGGGGCGTGCGGAAACACGTCGATTCACGACCAACCGGATGACTCCGCCGCATTTTCGCCGATGATCCACCCCATGCGGTTGCATGGGCAAGCCGGGATGGCAAGCCGGGTGGGGAAGCGCATGGCCATTGTGGAGACTACCGGCGAAGTCGGTTTTCCAAATTCGGGAGGGCGGTTGTGGTCCCAAGTCACCAAGTACGTCGTTGACTCGGTCCCTGCTGTAACCGCTGAAACCTTGGCAATCGCCAGGGTGGTGTTCGGAAGCGCAATACTGTTCTTCTGGTTAAGCGACATCAGCGGTCTTGACGATGTGGCAGAGAGCGGGGCCAAAAGAGAATTTGTAAAATTTGTAGACCAAACTGCTATTATTACTTATTTGTCCTCAAGTGAAATTTGGTCTCAGGGTATATACTGGACTATTGCGGCGCTGCTTATCGCTTTTATAATCGGAATGTTCAGCAGGGTGCTTTATCCAGCGCTGGTGTTGTTGATTTGTGTTGCGACACTTATGCGCAACGGAAATCACACTGATACTCCGCTTATTCTGGCGCTGCTGGTTACACTGCCTGTGCCGTGGAGTGCAGCCTGGAGCTTCGACTCACTGTTAAGGCGCAAGCAGAATGCTCCCACCGCCAGCCCGGTGTATGGGTATGGTATCTGGTTGCTTGGATTTACGATTGCGATCACCTACGCCTCCGCTGGCATCACGAAACTTATAATAACAAAGGGTGCGTGGCTGTGGGAAACAGGCGCACGCAACGGTTTCATTCAGGATTTTGATATCGCAGCGACTGACTGGGGAATGTATCTGGTCAATAATTATTCGTTGGCCTTTATTGCGTCAGTCCTGTCGGCGTTTGGTCAGGCAATATACTTATATTCTTGCTTTACCAAGAGCGCGATAGTGAAGTATGCGATTTGCTTTTGTGTAGCAATTCCGTTCGTCGTGGGACTGTTCCTATTCATGGGACATTTCTGGTGGGCGTGGGCTGTGCTGATAATGATGCTGTACCTTCCGTGGGCGACAATCGACCGTTTCGTCGTTAACGGTCAAGGGAGCTCAAATTTCGAGGCCAGCTCTAGCTCGCGCCGTCACCGCAACTGGTTTATTTCTGCTGCAACAGCTTTGGTAGCATTGCATGTTTTCGCCGTAACAAGCGTAACGGAATTTGAGCCACTCTATTCAAACTATCCGATGTATGCAAAAAGAATGCTCGCAGAAAGCGAGCCAGAAAAACAAATGTGGGCGGCGAGGGCATCCAATAAAAACCGCAATTTCAAGTATTCGATACAATTGCTTGATCAGCCCAATTCTCAGGCTATTGCTGATTTGCAGACAGCGTATCATCTTGACCGTAACTTATTGAAGTTCTTCAACTTCAACATGGGCACGACCGCTCTTGAGCCGGATTTGCTGTTTGCTTCCGCTGATAGCGGGTTGCCGCTCAAAGGAAGCACGTGCGATGCATACAAGCGCATTGCACGCGATTACGCTTCCAGGATGCCGGTTACGACTATTCGCTTCCAAAAGCGCTATGTTGACCTCGTGGGTGGCCGGATGGTCTGGCTGCCAGTAACAACCTGGATCGACGTCGATATCGTGAGTCCTGACTGTGCTTACAGCGTGCACCCCTCGGCGCCGCCAGTTCACACGGCAGGTCCATAGGACGTTTTGCATGCTCTCTCTAAATTCAGAACAGACCGGGAGCGCGATCGAAGCCTTTAAGCGTCGCATCGGCGCGGGCGATGCCGACATGGTCGTCATCTATGACGGCCAGTGCATCTTGTGTAGCGCCTACGTCAGGGTAGCGAGACTGAGGGCGGCGGTCGGCACCGTCAAAATCTTGGACGCGCGCACTGCCGACATCGCTGCACTGACTTGGGAGACTTTTCGCCTCAACCTCAACGACGGGATGCTCGTGCTTTACGAGGGCAAGCACTATTACGGCAGCGATGCCGTCAACATTCTCTCGCTGCTGAGCAGCGGATCGGGCGCGCTGAACCGCAGCCTCGCGGCGGTCTTCCGTTATCCCACGTTGTCGCGATGGTTCTACCCATTGCTGAGGGGAGGACGATCCGTGACCCTGGCGCTGTTGGGCCGAAAGGAAATCGAAGTCTCCTAGCGCATGATATCGCTTCGCTGGTAGGCGGCGATCGCTCTTTGTCCGTCGCCGACCTAGAGCGCGTTGGGTTCGGTTAGAAGCGGATGACAACTCAGGCGTCATGCCCGGCCTCCGTGCCGAGCATCCACGGCTTTGGCAGCGTCAACGGAAGCCGTGGATGGCCGGGACAAGCCCGGCCACGACGACCGAGTCCAGAAAAAGCAATCCTGCTCCAACCTTCAGACAATGTGGTTGCGGCTCTCATCGCCCACCGCCAATTCCGGGACGGGAGGCAAGGCTTCCTTAACCGCCGCCGCTCAAAATGACTTCGAAAGGGCGAGTTGCCCAGGCATGCGGGGGATGCGGAATGATGCGGTTTCTGACCGAGCTCGATCTGGGCAAGACGAACGATCCCGCCGCTTCGGTCGCGCGCCATGTCGACCACCTTGGGCAGTTTATCGACCGGCTGTCTACCGAGATGCCCGAGAAACCCGAGGGCCGCATCATTCGCGTTGTCGCGCGATCTCCCGAATCAGCGCCGCTTTTGGCGCTGGCGCAGCTCGGACCGCGCGTCGTCGCATCGGGCGCGCGCACACGCATCGTGCTGGGACGGCTAGAGCCAGCGACGCTTCTGCAGGAGCTGGTCAGAGCGCTCGGCGCATCCTGCCGGGAAACGGATGACGCCCCCGCGCTGCGCTGGGCGAAGAACCCTTGCCTGCTGGATGCGCACGAGCAGATGACATTCGGCCCGGCCTGGTGCTGGTCCGGCGACATGATGAAGCGCGACGCGGCGAAGAAAAACGGGCTCGACCTGTTTGAGGAGGACGTGCACACGGCGCGTCTCGGCCGCGCGGCGTTCGATGCGCTGTGGATGGCGTCGGCCCCCGTGCCGGCGGCGCGCCTGCGTGGCGTGCCGGATCGCCTCCTGGCACAGCTTGGCTCGTCCATGGACGAGGAAGGCGCGAGCTGCGAAACGCACCGGATGGAAGCCCGGCCTCTGATCTGGCACTAGAGCATCATCCCGAAAAGTGGGTACCGCTTTTCGGAGAAGATGATGCGGAAAAAAAGGAGCAGAGCGCAATCCTGCTTCGAATAAAGTGAATTGCGCGCTAGCTCCCCATCATCCCCATCAGCGTTTCGAGCCGGTCGGCTTCGGCGGCGGGTTTGTCCCAGCGGATGCGATGGATGCGCGGAAACCGCATGGCGACGCCCGAGCGGTGCCGCGTCGAGGGATGCACGGCATCGAAGGCGACCTCGAATACGAGTTCGGGCGCGACCTCGCGCACCGGCCCGAAGCGGTTGGTCGTATGCGCCCGCACCCAGCGGTCGATCCTGAGCAGCTCCTGATCGGTGAAGCCGGAATAAGCCTTGCCCACCGGCACGAGCTCCTCGCCCGTATCGCTATCCCGCCATGCACCGAACGTGTAGTCAGAATAATAGGATGAGCGCTTGCCCGAGCCGCGCTGCGCATACATCAGCACGGCGTCGATCGTCAGTGGCGCGCGTTTCCATTTGAACCAGTGGCCGCGTGGACGCCCCGCGAGATAGGGGCTTTGCTTCCGCTTCAGCATCAGCCCTTCGATGCCGGTCTCGCGAGTGCCTGCCCACAGCGTCTCAAGCGCTTCGCGATCGCGGAAGTCAACGATGGGCGAGATGTCGGTACGCGGCGGATACGCCTTCGCGTGCCAGGCTTCGAGCTGCGCACGCCTTGCGACGAAGGGCAGCGGCCGCAGATCCTCGCCTTCCAGCGTCAGGAGGTCGTAGAGCCTGACATGGCCGGGATGCTGCGCCCTCATCTTCGGCGTCACGGATTTGCGGTTCAGCCGCTGCTGAAGATCGTTGAACGGCGCGACCTCGCCGTCCCGCATCACCAGCAGCTCTCCGTCGAGCGTCACCTCGCCGGAGAAGCCGGCGGTGACGTCCGGAAAGCTCTTCGAGATATCGTCGCCTGTGCGCGAGAACATGCGCGTCTCGCCGCCGCAGGCCGAGACCTGCACGCGGATGCCGTCCCATTTCCATTCCGCGACGAATTCGGAGAAGTCGATCGAGCCGAGATGGCGGTCCTCGATCGGATGCGACAGCATGAGTGGGCGGAACATCGGCCCGGCTGCGCAGGTGGGTTTCTCCCCGCCGCCTAGCCAGGCGAACAAGGCGGTATAGGGAGGAGCGAGCCCGTGCCACAGCTCCTCGATATCTCCCACCTCGGCGTCGAAGCCTTGCGCAACGGCGGTCTTGGCAAGCCGTGCGGATACGCCGACGCGCGGCGCGCCGGTGAGCAGCTTGAGCAGCGCCCAGCGCCCCGTGGCGTCGAGCCGGTCGAGCCAGCCCGCGATCAGAACTGGCGCTTCGTCGGGCGCGGCCGCGAGCATGGTTTCCACGATATCGCCAAGGCGCGGCGGGTCGGCGTCCGCCCGCGATGTCGCCCAGAGCAGGGCCACGGTTTCGGCCGTGTCGCCGACATAGTCCCGCGACATCGTGTAAAGGATGGGATCGACCCGCCCGTCCAGCATATGAGTCAGGATGCGGCGTACCGGCAGCCTGAAAAAGAGGCCGTCCGTCAGGGCAGCCAGCGCCCAGCCGCGGTCGGGATCGGGCGTCGTCGCGAAATAGTGGGCCATCAGTCTGAGCTTGCTGTTGCGGGACGGCGTATAGGACAGGCGATCGAGCAGTTCGGCGAAGCGCTTCATTCGTCTTCGTCCTCGCGCCCGACCAGGGCCAGCGCCCGCCCGCGCACGCCTATCTGCGCAAGATGATGCAGCAGCGCGTCTTCCCGGCCATGCGTTACCCAAACCTCTTCGGCGCCGGTTTCCGCGATGGTCGTGACGAGCTCATTCCAGTCGGCATGGTCGGAGATGACGAGCGGCAGTTCGACGCCGTTTTGGCGCGCCCGTGCCCGCACGCGCATCCAGCCCGATGCGAAAGCCGTGACGGGATCGGGCAGCCGACGTGACCAGCGATCCGATAGGGCGGAGGGAGGAGCAATGACGATCGCGCCCTGCAGCGCGCCCTTTGGCATACCGGCGAGGGAACCCAGCTCCCCGAGTTCGATGCCGAGTGACTTATACAATTCACAGCATCCCGAGACCGCTCCGTGCAGGTAGATCGGGCGGTTCCATCCCGCATCCCTCAGCGTACGGATCACCCGTTGCGATTTGCCAAGTCCGTAAGCGCCGACAAGATGCGCTCGCTCGGGGTATCGGGCGACGGATGCGAGCAGCTTGCCGATTTCGCGGGTCGCCGGTTCATGCGTGAAGACCGGCAGCGCGAAGGTAGCCTCCGTGACGAACAGGTCGCAAGGCACGACCTCGAACCCAGCGCAGGTCGGGTCGGCGGCGCGCTTGTAGTCGCCCGAAACGACCGCCCTCTGGCCGCGATATTCGATCACGATTTGCGCGCTGCCGAGAACATGGCCGGCCGACGCGAGCCACACTTCAACGTCGCCGATGCGCAACCTCTCGCCATAGGCAAGGTGCTGCTGCGACGCTCCGGCCTGTTCGCCGAGCCGCAGCCGCATGATGGCGAGCGTTTCCGGCGTGGCCAGCACGCGCCTATGGCCGGGCCGGGCGTGATCCGAATGGCCGTGGGTGACGATCGCGCGGTCCACGGCACGGAACGGATCGATGTAGAAGTGGCCCGGCGCGCAGTAAAGGCCGCGATCGTCCGCATGAAGCCAGCGACTGAACTGGGCTGAATCGTTCATCTCTCGTTCGCGCCAAGGCTGCAGAAGCGCAACTTCCGGTAATTTCCCACAGGCCGTCCACAGACATTCGATTATCGCGAGCGGAAGCCGTTGAGCGTGCCGCTCCTGGTGTGAATATGGTTTCTGGGAACGACGCCGAAAGGCGGGGCGGATGGGGAAGCGGCAATTTGTCTGCGGCCAGGCGGGCCTGATCGCGGCGCTTCTGCTGACAGCGCCGCACGCGAATGCGCACGACCCCATCCCGCGCGCGGAGATGTTCGGCGGCGTCGGCTGGCAGGGCCAGTCCGGCTCAGCCTATGTGGGTGGCACGCATGCCCTCGGCAAGCCTCTGGACGCTCCGGGCCTCCGATTGCGCGCCAAAGCTGCGTACGGGCTCTATGCGTATGAGGGGACGTTTGCGCCGCCGGTCGGGGATGTGCGCTTCCTGGGGCAGTTTGGCTATATCGAGGGCATGGTGGGCTGGCAGTTCCGACGCGGCCCCGCCATCGTCAAGATCTTCGCCGGCATGGTCGATCAAGAGCACAGCATTGCGCCCCACGATCCTCGCAACACCGTGCAGGGCAACGATTTCGGTGCGGCGGTCGCAGTTGAAACCTGGCTCGATATCGGACCGGCAGTGTAGGCGCAGTTCGATGCCAATGCTCGACATCATTTCGACACATACAGCGTACACGGACGATTAGGGAGGCGTTTTTTGCCGCGTCTCGCGCTCGGATTGGAGGCGGGTGCGGTCGGCAATCTCGAATACGACGCAGTGAAGGCGGGTGCGTTCGCGCGATTTTGGCTTAAGGGGACGGAATTGACGCTGTGTGGAGGTGCGACCGGCGCTTACCCGCTGGGCGACCCGACAGGCTATATGGCGCTGTCTTTCTACCGGGCTTTCTGAACCAGCAAAAAGATGAGGAAGACCCCCGCGAGCCACAGGATCAGCAGCCACGGCATGACCGGCGGGATGCCAAGCTTCCAGGTCGCCGCGTCGCCAGGCAGGCCGAACAGCGCATGTGCGGCGGGCGCGCCGAATGCTGCGATTGCGATCAGGACAGCAATGCCGGCAAGCGCAATCGAATGTCTGCCGGTCCAGCCAAGGTCGCCCACCGCTGCGCTGAGTGCCGTGCGCCGCAATTCTGTTCGCGCCGTGTCGCCCGTCAGCGCGGACACGAGGACGGCCGCGAAAAGATTGGCGGCAAGCCCAAGCAGCCCCGGCAAGACGGCCGCGACAGGATCGCCGGGCGACATGAGGAAGATCGCTGGGATGAACACCGCCAGACCGGCCGCCTGACCGGCGGTCAGCGCCGCGCCAGTCATCCGCGGCAGGTAGGCCGCAGCCAGCAGCGCTGGCAATAGCTGAAGCGCAATGCCCAGCGCGAAGCCGGCAAGCGAAATTATCGAAACCGGAATCATCGCAACCCCGACCGCAAGCGCGATGAGAGCGGCCGCGCCGAGCCGCGCGAGCAGCGCTGATGCATCGCGCGCGATTGTGCGGACGACGGTCGCGCCCGCTGCTGCCGCCTCGGCGGCAGCAGCGGACAGCATGGCTGAGATCACGCACACTCCCAGGAAAGAAACGACCCAAGGCGCGACCAGCGCCATGCGTCGCATGACGATCGGCAATGCAGCGAGGCCACCCGCGTCGCTCGCGCTCTCGCTGCGCGCCCAGTCGCCGAGCATGGGTCGGGAGGCTTCGCCGTGCCGGGCGATGAACTCCGCATCGAGCCCAAGCATGTGGGCTGCGATCAAGACAAGCGGCAGCGCCACGATCAAGATCGCGCCGAACAGGATTGCTGAGAGCGCAACCTGCTGGGCGCCGAAACCGCGTGCGCTGCGGCTCCCGAGCGCGAGCGTCAGGATGGCGGGCGATGCTTGCAGTCCCAGCAGCGCGACCAGCCACGAAGCGACCATCAAGCCGCTCGTCGCGTTCGCCTTGCTGTCGAGTGCGGAGGCCGCAACGCGGAGATCCCCAATGCTGCCGATTACACCAATCGCGAGGCCGGTCGACACGATCAGCGCGATCGCGAGCGTGAACACCGCGGCGACCGCGACCCATGCCGCGCCGCGCAGTCCGCCGATCACAGCGATCACGAGCGGCAGGACCGCCAGTCCGGCCATCGCGGGAGGCAGGCGCACGACCCCATCGGTCAATAGGTTCACCATGAGACTCGCGGCGCGCAGCTGCACGGCGATGAAGGAGAGTGCGTACAGGACCGCAAGCATGGCCCAGGACCAGCGCAGCAATCCGCCTCGATTCTCGGCCAGCAGATGGCCGACATCGCTATGACCGTGCACCTTGCCGATAGCACGGAGGCGAGGAAGGAACACAGCGCCGGTGACGGGTATTGCGATTGCCGCAAGCGCGAGCGTTGCAGCCTGGAGGCCGGAGTCGAACACAAGCGAGGGGAGGATCAGGACTGCGATGGCTGCGAACGTGAAGGCGGTGACCGCAGGCGCAAAGACATAGCCCGGCAGGGCGCCATCGCCGATGGCGTAAGTCTCGGCGCTGTCGGCGCGCCGAGCATCGAGGCACTGAATGACGACGAACGCCGTGAAGACGAAGAGAAACAGCCCGAACCAGATCAGGATCGCCGTCATGCGTATTTCTCGTGGAGCAAAGGAATGGCGAGCGTCAGGGCTTGTCGGCAGGCGGCTCGAGCAATTTGCCCCAGCTCGGATCGTATCCGTCAACCTTGTCGGTTGCGCCGCCCGCATTCTCCAGCGCGCGCCCCTGCTGGCTCCACGCGAACACGCCGCCGTCGAGGCTTCTGACCCCGGCCGCGCCTTTATCCGTGAGCCCGCTGGTTACGCGATCCGCGACCGCGGAACTTCGCCCGCCCACTGAGCAGTAGAAAACGACCGTCTTGCCGCGCGCGGCGTCGCCATGGCGCGCCAGAAATTCGATCGCGCTCATGCCCGGGTCGACGCGGATCGCGCCGGGTATGCGGCTCACCTCGAACTCCTTGGCGCTGCGCGTGTCGAAGAGAAGAATGCCGTCATCCTTCCGCGTTTCGTCTAGCGCCTCGGGGGCGATGGGCTGAACGCGCGGAAATTTCTCTCGCACGGCGGCGCGCGCGCTGTCCAGCGTCGCCGGTTCCGCACCCGCCTGGATTCCCAGCGCCGGGAGCAGGAGGCTGGCGATCAGTAACCGGGCGGCGATCATGGCGCGCAATCCCGCGGGGTTCAGGAAAAATTGGTACCGCTGCCTGGATTTGAACCAGGGACCTCTTGATCCACAATCAAGCGCTCTAACCAACTGAGCTACAGCGGCGCTGAGCGGGCGTCGGCCCGTCACGCGTTTGAACCGCCGCGCCCCTGGAACGTCAAGCCCAAAGAGGACGAAGCCAAAAGAAAAAGCCCGGCAAAACGCCGGGCTGGCAGCCGCCCCGGGCCGCTTGGCCCGGACGCGCAAATTGAATTTAGGCCGCGGCGCGAAGCTTTTCGGTCGCCTTCGTGACCTGCGCCTTGATCGGCTCGGACGTCTCGTTGGCAACCTTGGTCGTCAGGCCGCGGAGATCGTTGAACTGGTGCGAGAACGCTTCGAACTGCGAACGGGCGAACGCGGACTGGATCTCGAAAACCTGCATCAGGTTACGGGCGCCGGCGAGTTCCTTGGCGAAATCGAAGCTCGAATTGACGTTCGCCTGGGTGATCTCGATCAGCTTGCGATTGATCTCAATGGCGCCCTTATTGGCCTTGTCGGCCGAGACTTCCATCGCTTCGACGGAATCTTCCATCGCCACCTTGGCGCGGTCGTAAACTTCGCGGGTCTGGTTCACGCTCTTCTCGGCGATCGCGCGGAAAGCCTCCGGCACTGCGGTATTACGGGCGATCGACTCGAAGTCGGCGCGGTTCTTCTCGAACTGCTCCTGTCCCTTCGAAAACGCCTTCTTGGCCTCCTTGGCCGGATCGAATTGTTCTGTCATAGCAACCTCCATATGCTTTTGCTCTTTCGTACCATCGGCCGGGCAGTGCCTCAGCCAACCGTAGCCAACATATAGGCGCATTTATGCTGCAATGCAACATAGCCTGTGCATTGCAGCATAAAATGTCGCGGATTGGAGGATTAGAGGGTCGGTTTGGCCTTCGACGCGGCCTCGCTCACGAGCCGTGTCAATTCTTTGGCCTGCGTCGAATAGGCTTCCACGCGATTCCGCGTGTAGTCGGTCTGAAGCGACATGGCTTCGTTGAGATCGCGGGCCTGTGCGAGGCGCGCGGCAAAGTCGAAGCCCGCCTGCATGTTCTCTTCCGAGAATTTCAAAAGCGTGCGCTGGACATCCAGCGCATTGGCCGCCATGGCGCCGCCGGCGTCGGCGATGCTCTCCTGAGCCTTGCGGCTAGCGTCCATGAACTGGTTATACGAATCACGAGCCTGCTCAACGCCACGGCTCGTCATGTCCCTCATCGAATCGCGCACTTCCGACGCTTTATCGTCCATTGCTCGGCTTCCTGTGTTTGACTTGGTTCGACGTCAGCATACAACCAAGCACCGAAGGCAGCGGACGCCAATCGTTATTTGTGGGAAGACTTGAATGACGGAAAAAGTTGCGAAATTACAATGTCCCATCAGACCCGCGTATTGCCGACGATAAAGATGCGATGACGGCTCGCAGGGAAATGCCTGCGCCTCCGACAAGCGCGGACGATTGGGATGCACTCGATCGCATTGCGCGGCAGCTCACCAATGGGGCCGGCAGGGAACTCAGACGGGCCCCGGAAACGGAACCCGTGGAGTGCGCCGTCGAGAAGCGGGGGCGCGACGCGGCGGCGCTGCTTGAGCTGGTCGATCTTTTGCCGCTTGCCGTTGCGCTGTTCCGGCATGGCGAGATGGTGCATGCAAACGGCACGTTCGCTTATGCCTTCGGCTATTCATCTTTCGCGCAGCTTGACGCCGCAGGCGGAGCCGCCGCTCTGTTTACGGACGGTCTCGATCTGAATGCCTTGCGAATGGCGACTCGCCGAACCGCAATGCGCGCGCGGAGCCGGGGCGGCCGGCGAATGGAAGTCTCTGTCCTAGTTCGCAGGACGCCGGGGGACAACGAGATCGATCTCGTCATGCTTTCGGAAGCGGCAGCACAATCTGCTCCGGTTGAGGGCGAACCACCCGACCCCAAGAAAGTCGAACCTGCGGTTCCATTGGCTGGTGCCCCAGAAGTCTTTCGCGCACCGTTCGCAGGTGTGAACCCGCTGGAGCCGAGAGATCAGGCCAAAGACCGGCTGGATTTCCTTGCCAAGATAAGCCACGAAATCCGCACGCCGCTCAATTCGATCATCGGCTTTGCGGAACTGATGCTCGGCGAGCGGCTGGGCCGGGTCGGCAATGAGCGTTATCGGTCCTATCTCAAGAATATTCAGGATAGCGGCCAGTTCGCACTGCGGCTCGTCAACGACCTGCTGGATATCTCCAAAGTTCAGTCCGGCGCGTTTCAAGTCGATTTCACTTCCGTCGATCCGCGCGAAACGATCGAGGCCGCAGTGCGAACGGTTCAGCCTTTCGCACGCAAGGCTCGCGTCGTCGTGCGCGTTTCAATTGCGGACGATGCGCCGAGGGTGCTTGCCGATCTATTCCGGCTCAAGCAGGTCATGCTTAATCTTCTGACCAATGCCATCAAGTTCACGCCGGAGCATGGGCAGGTCGTGGCCTCCGCTTCAATGCTGCACGATGGCGGACTGCGCCTCCAGGTCCGGGACAGCGGCGTCGGCATGTCGGCGCCGGATATTCAAATCGCAATGCAGCCCTTCCGGCAGCTCGACACTGCGCCTCGAATCGAAACCGGCACCGGGCTCGGATTGCCGCTCACCAAGACGCTGGTAGAAGCCATGCGGGGGCAGCTCATTATCGAAAGCGACATTGGCGAGGGAACGACGATCGACGTTGTTTTTCCGGCCGATCGAATCGTCAAGTAGACGGCGGCATATTACTAGAAAAAAAGAAATGTAATGAGCATTTAATAATTATAGTCGCAGCAAGGATCATTTTCAAGTGTAGAGTACAGTTTAAAGTAATATTACCACATAGAACATTAGAACGCTTCTAATCAAGTATTGCGTGTTGACATTTTGGCGTCTTGGACCTAGATGCTCGGGATAGGCGGCGAGCTGCGCGTCACTTCACAGCGTCAGGCCCCCGAAAACGATTACCCGGAGTCATTGAATGTCCATTCGCTTTTCGCACGCTGCCACAGGCGCGTTCGCCGTCGCCGTCGCCGTGTTGGCAGCCCCGCAACAGACGGCCGCCCAAGGCGAGGTCAATGTCTATTCGTATCGCCAGCCTTATCTTATCGAACCCTTGTTCAAGGCGTTCACCGAACAGACCGGCATCAAGGTCAATACGATCTACGCCAAGGACGGTCTCATCGAGCGCATGGCGGCCGAGGGGAAAAACAGTCCAGGCGATATTCTTCTGACCGTCGATATTGGCCGCCTCACCCAGGCCGTCGACAGCGGCGTCACGCAGCCTGTGAAGTCGGACGCGATCGCGGCCGCGATTCCGGAAGCCTATCGGGATCCGAAAGGTCACTGGTTCGCGCTGACCCGGCGCGCGCGGATCGTCTATGCCTCCAAGGATCGCGTGCAGCAGGATGCGATTCGGTATGAGGAATTGGGCAATCCGAAATGGAAGGGGAAGATTTGCACGCGGCCGGGCCAGCATGATTACAACATCGCGCTGATCGCATCGTTGATTGCTCATCATGGACGGGAGAAAACCGAGAAATGGCTGAAGGAGGTGAAAGCCAACCTCGCGGTCAAGCCCGGCGGCAGCGATCGCTCGCAGGTGAAGTCGATATTTGCGGGAGAGTGCGACATTTCTCTCGGCAATACCTATTACATGGCCCAGATGCGCCTAAACGAGGAAGAGCCTGAGCAGAAGCAATGGGCTGAGTCCGTAAAGGTGCTGTTCCCAAACGCGGAGGGGCGCGGCGCACACGTGAATGTCTCCGGCATGGTGCTGGGCGCCGCCGCCCCTAATCGCGACAACGCACTTAAGCTCATGGAATATCTGACTACGGACGAAGCGCAGCGCATCTATGCCGAAGTTAATCACGAATATCCAGTCAAGGACGGCGTAGCGGTCTCCCCGATGGTGCAGTCATTTGGCTCGTTGAAAGCCGATCCCCTGCCGCTAGCCGAAATCGCCCGCCATCGCAAACAGGCGAGCGAGCTGGTCGACAAAGTTGGTTTTGACGACGGGCCGGGATCGTAGAAAAGCGGACGACCGGTTTTCCTTAAAAGATGTTAAGTCGCTCTAGACGGAGACGCAGCTCAGGCGACCGCAATGCCGGCCATTCGCGCCGGAGCCCGAGAAATTCACTATAGTAGCGCGTGGCAACGCACTCGCTTCCTTGTACGGGACATGATGGTTGGCGTCGCCGAAGAATCTCCGCTCACGGACGTTCTATCGCATCGCGCGCGGCGACCCGGCATTTCGGGTTGGACGGTAGCTACCTGGGCGATCGCGCTCGTGGCCTGCCTTCCGGTTGTCTCCATCGTGGTCATTGCCACCGGCGCCGATGGCGAGGCATGGCGGCACCTTGCCGCGACGATCCTGCCGCGCGCGTTCGGACGTACTCTATTGCTGATGGCGGGCGTCGGATGCCTGACGCTTTTGATCGGTGTGACGACCGCCTGGCTGGTCTCGTGCTGCACATTTCCAGGTCGTCGCTGGTTCGCGTGGCTGCTCGTTCTGCCATTGGCGATGCCAACCTACATCGTCGCTTTTTGTTACCTCGAATTGTTCGATTATTCGGGCTGGGTCCAGACCGGGATTCGCACCGCCTTCGGGTTCCAGAGCGCGGCCGATTACTGGTTTCCGAGCGTGCGCTCGCTGGAAGGCGCGATCGTTCTCCTCTCGCTCGTGCTCTACCCATACGTCTACATCACCGCGCGAGCGAGCTTCCTTCAGCAATCTGTCTCGGCGCTTGAGGCTGGACGTACCCTCGGTCACGGGCCGTGGTCATGCTTCTTCCGCATCGCGCTTCCCATGGCACGCCCGGCCGTCGCCGCAGGCGTCGCGCTCGCGCTGATGGAAACGATCAACGATATCGGCGCGGTCGAACTGCTTGGCGTGCAGACCCTGACCGTGTCGATCTATCAAACCTGGCTCCAACGCGGCAGTCTGGCGGGCGCGGCGCAGATCGCCTGCGCGTTGCTGCTGATTGCCGTGGCGCTGCTGGTCGCCGAAAAGCTCGCGCGACGTGGACGGCGTTTCCATGCGCTGGGCGGCGTGCATCGCCTGATGCCGATGCAGGACCTGTCCGGTCCGGGGCAGATGCTGGCTATGCTGGCCTGCTTCCTTCCGATCCTGCTGGGCTTTCTGCTGCCTGCCGCCGTGCTGGTTGACGGCGCATTGACCAGAGACGCCCAGGCGCAGGCGGCCGCGTTCCTGAGATCGGCGGGAAACAGCATGCTTCTCGCGTTCGCCGCATCCGCGATCACTGTCGTCTGCGGCGTCGTGCTCGCCTATGCGCACCGATTGCGCCCCACTGGATCGACACCCACAATTGTCCGGGTCGCGGGCATCGGATACGCCGTGCCGGGAACCGTGCTTGCCGTAGGATTGCTTGCGCCACTCGCCTGGTTCGACAACGCGGTCAGCGATTTGGCCGAGCGCCTCTTCGGCGCGCCCACCGGATTGATCCTGTCTGGCTCCGTCGCGGCACTCCTCATCGCGTATGTGTGCCGTTTTCTTGCAGTCGCATCGAACGGGGTCGAAGCCGGCTTCCGGAAGGCGTCGCCGAATATGGACGCAGCGGCGCGAACCCTCGGCAGATCTCCTGCGCGCGCTCTGTTCGAGGTCCATGTCCCCCTGCTTGCGCCAGCGCTGTTCGGAGCCGCTGTCCTTGTGTTTGTCGATGCGATGAAGGAATTGCCCGCAACGCTCCTGCTGCGCCCGTTCAATTTCGAAACGCTGGCGACGCAGGTCTACCTGTCCGCATCTCTCGAACGCTTCGCCGAAGCATCGCTTCCCGCGCTCGCGATTGTCGCAGCCGGCATAGCGCCCGTACTGCTGCTGCATGCGACGACATCGTTGATATTCCGGAAGAATAGCCCGGATCGCCGTTTTTCCGCCGCTTTGACATGAATTTTCTGTCCATCTGGACGCGGAATCAGTCCGGAGGTCTGAAAGGCGCGCGGGTAAGCGACCCGACGAATTCACGGCGCCGTATCTCGAATCGGGGGATTCATGCTCGCGCAAGGCGATCGAGGAACCGGCACACGCGGCCTCGCGCTTCGCTGGCGCTATCTTCTGCTTCTGACCCCGCTTCTGTTCGTTCCCTTTCTCATCGGCATGATCGGCCTGTTTCAGGGACCCGGCTGGCGCGATAAGCTCCTTGTGCAGATCGATCGGTGGAGCGGCGGCAAGGCGACCCTCTCCGGTCCGGTTTCGCTAGGGCTCTTTCCGCCCGAAATACGCGCGCGCGGATTTGTTTTGACCGGCGGCAATCTCCCGATGGTCGAGCGCATCGAGGCCGAAAAGGCGGCGATATCGTTTTCGTTCTGGCAACTCGTGCTCGGCCGGATTGCGGTAGGCGAAGTTGCACTGCACAAGCCTCACATTCTGATCGATGCGCGCAACGCCAAAGGCCGAGGAGCGGACGTTGCGACTCTGCTGAGCGAAATTCCGTTCGAAACGCTGGTCGTCACGGACGGACATATGACGATCGACGATGCGCGGGGCGCGGGTTACGCGCTCAAAGCGGTCAATGCGCAATTCGATTTTGACCGGGCCGACGGCCTGTCGGGCAAAGCGCAGTTCGCGTGGCGCGACGAGGCGGTCCAGGTCACTCTTTCCGGGGATGGCATCGAGAACGGTGAAACCGGCGCGACCATCCCATTCCGCGCGCGGATTGAATCCGCGCCGCTTCAAGCCACGTTCGACGGACTGGCGTCGTTGTCGGATGCCTTTGCGATGACCGGCGCCGTCGAAATCAAGTCTCCCTCGCTACGTGACATGCTGCGGTGGGCGGGTAACGGTGCGCCGAAAGGCCAGTCGCTTCGCGCCTTCGGGGCTACGGGCGTGCTGGCCTGGTCCGGCGCGACTCTCGCGATCGACGACGGCCGGTTCGAACTCGATGGCAACGGGGCCGAAGGCGCGCTGGCGGTCACGCTCGGCGGTGTACGGCCGTTCGTTCAGGGCACGCTCGCCTTCGAGACTCTCAATCTCGGCCCCTATCTCGACCGCAATTTGCTCACAAGCCTCGAAGTCCCGCTTGCCCATCATTTCGACGCCGACTTCCGCATTTCCGCCGCTGCCGTTCGCTCGTCCGATTTCCACGCAGCCGACGCCGCCGGCACGGTCCACGCCATGGCCGGCTCGGTTGTCGTCGAACTGGCCGAAGCCAGCGTTTGCGGCGGTTCGGCTTCCGGTCGCGCCAAGCTGAATGCCGCACGATCGCCGGCCCGGCTCGTTGCGCGCGGTGACCTGCGCGGCGTGGACACGAACGACTGTCTCGGGCGCATCGTTCATAATCCTGGCATTGGCGGGCGTAGCGATATCGCGTTCGATGTAACGGCAAGCGGCCGCGACGCTCCGGAAGTGACCGCAAGCCTACGCGGCACGCTGCGGGCGCGCGCCGAATCGGGCTATGTCGCGATCGATCTGCAGCGGCTCCTCACGCAGGCGCGGTCACGCGACCTCAGTCCCGTCGAACTCGGCGGACAGACAGCTTTCAGCCGGCTGTCCGTGGACTGCGGCCTTACTGGAGGTAAGGCGGTCTGCGACAGTCTTGAAATGACGACTGCGATCGGTGTGGTGAGAGGCGGCGTTCAGGTCGACATGACGGCTCTTGAGTTGAACGGCGCGGCGACGCTCGAACAGTCGCCGGTGAGCGCTTCCTCGCTCGGTGCGCCGAGCGGCGTAGAACGCCACGCGTTTCTTATCGGCGGCTCGTGGGAGACGCCGGAGATCGAGCCAACGCAACGGCCCGCGGTCTGGCCCAAACGGCCACCAAATCTCTACCCGGTGCGTCGGCAGTCTCGGCTGGAAGAAGCGCGCTGGCGGCGCTGAGTCGAACGCGATCCGAGTTTGAGAGCATGATGCCGAAAATGCAGCTTTGCGCGATCGTTTTTGCCGCCGCCTGCGCTCTGTGGTGCGCGGGGCCGGTCGCGCATGGAATCGAGTGGAAGCCCAACCCCTCCAAACAGGTCAAACCCGTCGCTCCCCCCAAAAAGGCTCCGCCGGCGCTGAAGAGAGAGGTTGCCCCCGCTAATTCCATTCCAGGCAGTCCGGGCGATCTGAAGGCGAAGGCGGAAGCGTCCCGGAAAGCAGAAGTCGCCAAAAAGGCTGACGCCGCGAAAAAGGCGAACGAAGCAAGGCAAGCGGAAGCCGCAAAGAAGGCCGAAGACGCTAGAAAGGCCGACGCCGCGAGGAGAGCCGAGGAGACGAAGAAGGCTGCGGAGGCCACGCGATCCGATGCGCTCGTTGTGGGCTCATGGTCGGGCGCGTACGCGGACTCCCAGAAGGTAGCGTTCTTCGACCCGTTCACGGCGGACGGCGGCGCGAAAGTTGAGACAGCCGTGCATGACGGCCAGATCGCTACGATCGCCGAAAAGATCGGCGGATGGGACGTCGCGGATCTCGACAGATTGGCTCTGAGCCGCCTTTGCGATGACGGCAAACTCATGAAGCTGGACCCGGCCGATCTGCCCAATGGCCCCGTCGACTTGAAGGCCGCGGATGACTTTGTAGCAGGGGGCATTGAGCCCTGCGGCATCGCCAACTCCGTCTGGTCTTCGCTGGTCGTATTCAATGCGGCGAAATTCAAGAATGACACGCCGGGCCGTCTCGCCGATCTCCTCGACGTCAAGAAGTTTCCGGGCAAGCGCGCTTTGCCCGAAGGCCCCGAATACACGCTGGAAATCGCGCTACTCGCCGACGGGGTTAAGCCGGCAGAAGTCTATACGGCTCTCGAATCCGACGACGGTGTGGCTCGGGCGCTCGCCGTTCTCGATCGCATCCGCGACGACATCGTCTGGTGGACGAGCGCGCGCGAACCGTTGCGCATGTTGGCCAATGACGACGTGACGATGGCGCTTGCGTTCAACGGGCGCGTCTTCACGGCGTCCGTAGTCGAAAAGCAGGCGCTTGGGCGGATCTGGGATGGCGCGATCTGGGAACTCGACTACTGGGCGATACCGAAGGATGCGCGGAACGCCGATCAGGCGCTCCGCTTCGTGAAATTCGCGACCGACCCCAAGCGCATGGCGGAGCAATCCCGCTGGTTCCCCTACGCTCCCGCGCGCAAGTCGGCGTCGGGCATGGTCGGCAAGCACGCCGAGGTCGATGTCGACATGCGCGATTTCGCGCCGACAGCAGGTGAACGCCTCGACAACGGGCTCCGGTTCGACGCGATCTGGTGGAGCAAGCATCGCGAGCGCATCGCGCCGAAACTCGAAGCCTGGCGCAAGTTTCCCGACCCCACGCCGATAGCAAGTGACGAGAAGCCGCCGGAGCCTGCCAAGCCGGAAGACAAGGTGGCGCCGGCGGCCGCAGAGAACGAGGAAAGGAAAGATGGAGCGGCGGCTCCCCCCAAGCGGAAACCGAAAGCTGCCAACAAGAAGGCAGGAGGCCAGAAGGCTGCCGGCAAGAGGAATGCAAAGCGCAGGCGTGCGCCCTCAGTCGCCGGTTCGGTAAGAAAAGCTCAGTAGCGTCGTCCGGAACATGGCCGAGAGCTTGCGCTGCGGGACCTCGTCCAGCTCCGATCTACGCCGTGTGCTCCATGACGATATCCGCGACGCGCGAAGCGGTGTCCGCAAGGCCGCGCTGGTCGAGCGTCGGATGAATTTCGAACATCAAACTCGTCTCCCCTAAAATTACGGCGTTTGGACAATCCGGCGTGGGGAGTCCGGCGAAGGCTTTCTCGCGATAGATTTCAGGGCAACTTCCCGAAAAAGCACGTATGCCGACTTCGACCAGCCCGTTCAGGACGGTGTCGCGCGTCGCCCCGGCTTTGAGCCGCTCGGGCACGACGAACGCATAGAACTTGTACCACGCATGCCGGATATCGCTTGAGGGCCAAGGCGTGCGCAGCGCGGGACAGCGGACGAATGCTTTCCGGAAGATCGCGCCGTTCTCGGCCCTCCGCGCGAGCCAGCCATCGAGCTTCTGGAGCTGAACGAGGCCGATAGCGGCCTGTATCTCGGTCATGCGCCAGTTCGTGCCGACGATGTCATGGACATAGCGAAAGCCGGGACCTGCGGACGGACCCTGCGCAACAGCGCGATTCTTGCCGTGATCCTTGAATGACCACGCCTTCTCGAATGGCGCTTCGTCACGGAACAGGAGCATGCCGCCTTCGCCGCCCGTCGTGATGATCTTGTCCTGGCAGAACGAATGCGCCGCCGCGTGACCCAAGCTGCCGGCCAATTTGCCATCGATCTCCGCGCCGGGACTTTGCGCGCAATCCTCGATCACCTTCAGCCCACGTTTATCGGCCAGAGCCATGATCGGCCCCATGCCGCAAGGCCAGCCGGCGAGGTGCACCGGGATGACAGCCTTAGTGCGCGGTGTAATCCGTACACCGATTGTTTCCGCCGTAATGTTCTGCGAGTCGCGGTCGACATCCGCAAACACGGGCGTCGCTCCGACCAGAGAGACACAGGCGGCCGATGCGACGAAGCTGCGCGGCGTGACGATCACTTCGTCGCCGGGACCGATCCCAAGAGAAAGCAGCGCGAGTTCCAGAGCCACGGACCCGTTGGCCAGTGCGATTGCGTGCGGCATGCCAAATCGCTCGCCGAACGACCGCTCGAAACGTTTGACATTCTCGCCCGTCCACTGGTTCACGCGCCCGGAGCGGAGCGTCGCCGCCACGGCCTCGATTTCGTCTTCGCCGTAGGTCGGCCAACCCTGGCCTTCGGCAAACGGAACGCTCATCAGGACAGTCCCAGTGCGTCGAGCATGACGCGATTGACGAGCCGCACGTCGAACAGCTGCTCGGCGAGCTTCCGGCTCTCAACCGCCATGCGCGTGATGCGGTCAGGCCGCTTCAGCATCGCCAGCATGGCTTCCGCCAGAGCCTGTGCGTCC
>JBKJVQ010000246.1:0-12392 GCA_046717125.1 Methyloligellaceae bacterium | reverse complement strand
GCGCGAGAAGAGCCTGCGCATCGACGCGCCTGCGGGCTGCGTGGACACGTGCGGCACGGGCGGCGACGCCAAGGGAAGCTACAACATCTCGACCTGCGTTGCGCTGGTGCTGGCCGGCGCGGGCGTTCCCGTCGCCAAGCACGGCAACCGGTCTATTTCGTCGCGCTCCGGCTCCGCCGACGTGCTGCGGGAGCTCGGAGTCAAGATCGACCCCGAACCCGAAATCATCCTGCGCTGCCTCGAAGGCGCGAATATCTGCTTCATGTTCGCGCCGGCGCATCATTCCGCGATGCGTCACGTCGCGCCTGCGCGGCAGGAACTCGGCGCACGGACGATCTTCAACATTCTGGGCCCTCTTGCGAACCCCGCCGGCGCGACCCGCCAGGTGCTGGGCGTGTTCGCCCCGGACTGGCTCGAAAAGATGGCCGAGGTTCTGGGCCGGCTCGGTACGGAACACGCCTGGATCGTGCACGGATCGGACGGGCTTGACGAACTGACCACCACGGGTCCGAGCGAAGTAGCCGAACTCGTGCGCGGCACTGTCCGCCGCTTCCGCATCACGCCCGCCGATGCGGGACTCGAAACATGCGGTCCTGAGGATCTGCACGGCGGCGATGCGCAGGAGAACGCGCGCGCGATTGAGGCCGTGCTTAACGGCGCAAAGGGCGCGTTCCGGGACGTGGTGATTTTGAACGCCGCGGCAGCCTTCATCGTTTCTGGGCTTGCGCACTCGCTGAAGGAAGGCGCAGACCGCGCCCGCGCCGCGATCGACAAGGGCGACGCCCGGGAGTCGCTTGCGCGTCTCGTCACGCTCTCAAACGGCTGATCCGATGGCCCTGATCCTCGACCGCATCAACGGATACAAGCGCGAGGAGATCGCCGACGCAAAACGCCGCCGGCCGCTGGCGTCGCTTGAGGAGGAGGCGCGCGCAGCGTCACCCCCACGCGGGTTCGCCGATGCTTTGCGCGCGCGCGTCGCTGCAGGCCGGCCGGCGCTCATTGCCGAGATCAAGAAGGCCAGTCCGTCCAGAGGCTTGATTCGCGCGGCTTTCAATCCTCCCGCGATCGCTTGCGCCTTTGAGGCTGGCGGCGCGGCGTGCCTGTCCGTTCTCACCGATACGCCGTCGTTTCAGGGGCTGCCTGAATATCTGACCCAGGCGCGCGCGGCCACGTCCCTGCCCGTTCTGCGCAAGGATTTCATGCTCGATCCGTATCAGGTGGTCGAGGCGCGCGCCTGGGGCGCTGATTGCATCCTGATTATCCTCGCTTCGGTCGATGATGTTCTGGCCGCCGAGCTGTGCGCGGCGACCAGGGAATGGGACATGGACGCTCTCATCGAGGTTCATGACGCGGACGAAATGCACCGCGCCTACGAATTCGACGTGGGGCTGGTCGGCATCAACAACCGCAATCTGAAAACCTTCGAGGTGAGCCTCGAAACGACCGAACAGCTTGCGCCGTTCGCGCCTCCTGGGCGGCTGCTGATTTCCGAAAGTGGGATCTATACGGCGAACGAGATCGCGCGCCTGCGCGGCGCTGGCGTCTCCGCCTTTCTTGTCGGTGAAAGCCTGATGCGGCAGGACGATATCGCCGCCGCCACTCGTGCGCTACTCGCGCCACAGGCGGCAGAGGCCGCGCAATGAGCAAGGCGTCGCTGACCCATGTCGACGAAAAAGGCGCGGCCCGCATGGTCGATGTCGGTGGCAAGGCTGTCACCACACGCACGGCACGCGCTTCCGGCTTCATCGCCATGACGCCCGAGACCCTCGCTTTGATTGACTCATTTTCAGCGCAAAAGGGCGACGTACTTCAGGTGGCGCGCATCGCCGGGATCATGGCTGCTAAACGAACGCACGAACTGATCCCGCTGTGCCATGCTTTGCCTCTGTCGGAGGTCGTGATGGAATTCACGTCCTCCCGCGATCCGTGCGGCATTCGCGTCGAGGCGCGCGCGACATTGGAAGCCAAGACCGGCGTCGAGATGGAGGCGCTGACCGCTGTGTCGATCGCCTGCCTGACGATCTACGACATGTGTAAATCGGTCGACCGGGGCATGGAGATTTCCGGCATTCGTCTCCTGGAGAAAACCGGCGGCCGGTCGGGCGACTGGCGCGCTAACGGCTGAACCATGTCGTTATTGCCCGTAGAGGAAGCCCTATCGCGCATCCTGTCCGGCGCGCAGCCGCTCGGTGTTGAGGAGGTTCCCCTCGGGGATGCCGATGGCCGCGTGCTCGCGCGGGACCTCGAGGCGCGTCTGACGCAGCCGCCATTCGATGCCTCCGCGATGGACGGGTTTGCTATCCGTGCTGTCGATACGGGACCGGACGCGACGCTTCGCGTGATAGGCGAATCCGCAGCGGGTCATGCTTTCGCATATAAACTCGCTGCGGGCGAAGCCGTGCGCATCTACACCGGCGCGCCTTTGCCGCGAGGGGCCGACGCGATTGTCATTCAGGAGGATGCGGTCGAGATCGGCGGCGAGGTCCATGTCTCGGCCGCAGCCCGGCAAGGCCAACATATCCGTCCCGCCGGGAACGACTTCCGGGAAGGCGATACGCTGCTCTTTGCGGGCGACGACATGGGACCCCGCACCCTGCTCCTCGCCGCCGCGATGGACCACGCCATCGTGCCCGTGCGCCGCAAGCCTGTCATCGCCATCCTTTCGACAGGCGACGAACTGGTCGCGCCGGGCGAACCGCGGCGGCCTGATCAGATCGTCGGCTCTCTCTCGTTCGGCATCGCCTCCATGGTGCGGCGCGCCGGGGCCGAGCCCGTCGTCCTCGCCCGCGCCGGCGACAGTCCGGAAAGTCTCGACGCAAGGCTCGATGAGGTCGGCGACGCCGACATCCTACTTACGATCGGAGGCGCGTCCGTCGGCAAGCACGACATCGTCCGGCAGCGCCTCGAAGTCCGCGGCCTCAAGCTCGACTTTTGGAAGATCGCCATGCGGCCGGGCAAGCCGCTGATGTTCGGGCGGCTCGGCGAGATGCGTGTCATCGGCATTCCCGGCAATCCGGTCTCAGCCATGATCTGCGCACGGTTGTTTCTCGTGCCGCTGATCGGCGCGTTGCTCGGACGGGCCCGGAATGACCGCGAAATCACGACCGCCGTTCTGGGAACGTCGCTCGAAAAGAACGGCCCCCGCCAGCACTACATTCGTGCCGCGTCCAAGCCCTTGCCAGATGGACGGCGTAGAGTCACACCGCTGCCGTCGCAGGACAGTTCGCTGATGAGCGCGCTGAAGCTGGCGGACTGCCTGCTTGTCCGGCGGCCGGACGCCCCGGCAGCGGAACCGGGTGAGCTCATCGAGATCCTGCCTGTCGACTTTTGATGATTGTGTCAGCGTTAACGTCAAATTTACCGCTTGCGGAACACAACTAGAACAGATATCCATGTTCATGGTTTGTGCCAATCTCGGTTCGAGATTCGAGGGGCGGGACGATGCTGACGACGAAGCAAAAAGAGCTCCTGATGTTCATCCATGAACGTCTGAAGGAGACGGGCATTCCTCCCTCTTTCGATGAGATGAAAGAGGCTCTCGACCTTCGCTCGAAATCCGGCATTCATCGGCTGATCACGGCCCTCGAGGAGCGAGGCTTCATCCGTCGCCTGCCGCATCGGGCGCGGGCGATGGAAATCTTGCGCCTGCCCGACTCGATGGCGCATGGCGGCATGCCGAATGGGCGCTCACGCGGCTTTTCGCCAAGCGTCATCGAAGGCAGCCTTGGCCGCATTCCGCCGGCCGATTCGAGCGGTGCCCTGCCCCAGACGATTTCCGTGCCGGTCATGGGCCGCATTGCTGCCGGCGTTCCCATCGAGGCGATCCAGACCAAGAGCCACAATATCGACGTACCCCCCGAGCTTCTGACACGCGGTGAGCATTTCGCGCTCGAGGTGAAGGGCGATTCGATGATCGAGGCGGGGATCCTCGACGGCGACACAGTGATCATCACCAAATGCGATACCGCCAATAACGGAGATATCGTCGTGGCGCTGGTCGACGACGAGGAGGCGACGCTCAAGCGTCTGCGCCGGCGCGGCGATTCGATCGCGCTCGAAGCTGCCAACTCAAATTACGAGACGCGCATATTTGGACCGGATCGCGTTCGCGTCCAGGGTCGGCTGGTCGGACTCATTCGACGTTATTAGAGGATGATGGGTTGGGGTCGACCCCCCAAATTCCGCTACGTCCCGGGGTTTAACCGGGAGACCTGCGCGGTAGTATGGGGTGGCCAGGTCGAGGCGGGACACGTTGCAGAATATAGATTTGAGATTCAATCCCAAGTCATCGTGATCGAACGATTGCGGTGCGTACTATTTCCGCCGGTTCAAATTGCGCGGGCGCACCTCCTGGCTTCCGTTCTGCCTGCGGAGCGCTCACCCACGGCCGCACGCCGCGCAACTCCGCCACCGTCTCGATGCGGAAGCTTCCCTTCTCCAGATAAAGCGCATGCGCCCCCTTGGCGCGAAGCGCGCGCGCATCGATCACGATCGGGGCAGCGCACCTCCAGGACAGTGTGAACGGCGCAACGACGACCTCCGCCATCCGGCAATCGTCGTCGAGAGCGGCCGCATGACGGATGAGCGAGACATTTTTGCCGCCCACCTGCGCGACGCACGCGCGCGCGTCGCAATTCTGAATATCTCGAGCATCGCCCACAGCCCTTTCCGGATTGCGCGCGTCACCGTCCGAGGCAAGCCATTTCGCGACCGCATAGTTTGATCGTCTGACCGGAGATGGCGCAAGCAATCCATCGCCGCCCCGGATAGCGACAGCCCGCCCTTCCCGATCCACGAAAACATCCAGATGCCGGGCCATCGGCGCGAACGACAGGCCGAGCATCATCACGCCAACGCCTGCCCATCGAACGCATCCGCGCCAGAGACACAGCCACAATCCGCCGATCGCGATCAACGCAAGGGCGGCCGTCGGGATGCGCGGCACGGTCGATACCGCGCCCGACCACGACGCAACCATGCGGGCGATCGCGAGCATCCAGTCGATGCCGAGCCCCATGGAGTAGAGCGGCAAGGCCTCCAGATGCGGCATGAGCAGCAGCGACACGAGTGCCGCCGGCATGATCAGCACCGTGATGATCGGGCTCGCGAGCACATTCGCCACGACGGCGTAATGCTGCGCGTTCTGGAAATGATAGACCGAAAACGGTGTCACGGCCGTACCCACGACCAGCGTTGTCAGCGCCGTCCCGAATATCAGCAGCCCAATAACGCGCACGCCTCTGGCAATCCGTCCTTGTCGCGGCGCTTTCTCCGGGCCGCGCCGCTCGCGCCGCCATTCGTAGAACGCGACCAGCGCGACGACCGCCGCGAAGGACATCTGGAAACTGACGTCGACAGTGCTCTCCGGACTCACAATGAGAATACCGAGCGCCGAAAGTGCAACCGTCCGCAGGCTGATCGCGGGCCGGTCGAGCAGGACCGCGATGAACGCGATCGTAATCATGATCCAGGCGCGCTGGGTCGGCAGCGATCCCCCCGAGAGCAGCAAATAGAACAGCGCGCCGGCAAGAGCCGCGACCGCAGCCATCTTCTTGATGCACCATCGGACGGCGAGCCCCGGGACCGCTGCGAGCAGCGCCCGGATCAGCCAGAACAGCGCGCCGGCCATGATGACCATGTGCAGGCCGGAGTTCCGCAAGGCTTCAGTCGTCTCCTCGGAAATGCCCGCACGATTGCCCGTTATCAGCGCGTTGGCGATGTCTCCCGTCTCCCCCGGAACGACGCCTAGGATGCGCCGCCCAACGCCGACGCGCAGATTCTCGATCGGCATGAGAAGCGTAATCGACAACGGCCGGGACGGTACCTCGTCCAGACGCGCCAGCGGCGCAACCGCAAAGCCCGAGCCGCCGACGCGCTCGAAATAGGCCGCGCGAGCGAAGTCATATCCACCCGGCATGACGGGTCCCGGCGGTGCGCGCAGGATCGCGCGCGTCGTCACCGCCTCCCCGACGCCGAACCCCACCGGCCCCTTCCCGCGCACCGTCAGCCGCACGCGGTAGGGCGTCGGCCCAGCATAGACGCCAAGCGACAGGACGCGGATCGTCAGCCGCGTCTCGCCGGCGTTGCGCGGTTCCGATTCCTCGATCCAGCCCTTCACATCGTAGGCGCGCGAAACTTCCGGCAGCATCGGTGCGCCGCTCGCCATAGTGCGGTTTTTCGCCGCCGCAAAACCGAGCGCGAAGACCAGGCAGGAAAGGAATAGGAGCAGCGCCAGTGCTCGGGCGCGTGCTCTCCACGCGGCCCAGGCCACGATCACGGGAAGCACCAGAACTGGCGTCCAACCAGGTTCAAACCTCAGCGCAAAATACGTCCCCGCGCCGGCTCCGAACAGGACGGGCATCCACAGCACCCACCGGTCCTGCTGAGCCAGCAACGCATCGCCCGCGCGCGCGAACGCCTCACGTGACGCCCTTTTGAGGTCCGCTCGCAGCCACGCCCTGACAGAAAACGCCACGCCCCACATGGCGCGCTCCCTTCCCTTGCCCCCTGCCTATGCTACATGAGGCGCGCTCCCCATTTCGTTTCTCAAGCCAGATGTCCCCAATGACTTCGCCTGTCATCACGCGTTTTGCGCCCTCCCCGACCGGCTTCCTGCATATCGGCGGGGCGCGCACCGCCTTGTTCAACTGGCTGTTCGCGAAGGCAAATGGCGGAACGATGCTGCTCCGCATCGAGGATACCGACCGGGCGCGGTCCACGGAGCCCGCGATTGCCGCCATTCTGGAGGGCTTGCGCTGGCTCGAACTCGACTGGGATGGCGACACCGTCTTCCAGTTCGCGCGTGCGGGTCGGCATCGCGACGTGGCCCAGACATTGCTCGCCTCCGGCCATGCCTATCGCTGCTATGCCACCCCCGCCGAGCTTGAGGAGATGCGCGAACGCGCCCGCGCCGAAGGCCGAGCACCCGGCTATGACGGACGCTGGCGCGACCGCAACCCCTCGGACGCGCCGGACGGCGTGCTGCCTGCGATCAGGCTGAAAGCGCCGCGCGAGGGCTCGACAATCATCCAGGATCGCGTGCAGGGCGACGTCACGTTCCAGAACCGCGATCTCGACGATCTCGTGCTGCTCCGCAGCGACGGCACGCCGACGTACATGCTGTCCGTTGTCGTCGACGACCATGACATGAGCGTCACCCATATCATCCGCGGCGACGACCACCTGACCAACGCGGCGCGGCAGAAGCAGATTTACGACGCTCTTGGATGGGACGCGCCGATCTTGGCGCATATCCCGCTGATTCACGGGGCAGACGGTGCGAAGCTGTCCAAGCGCCATGGCGCGCTCGGCGTCGAGGCCTATCGCGATATGGGTTATCTGCCTGAGGCAGTGCGCAATTATCTGGTCCGGCTCGGCTGGAGCCACGGCGATGACGAGATCATGTCGACCGACCAGATGATTGCGTGGTTCGACTTAGGCGGCATCGGCCGGTCGCCCGCGCGCTTCGACTTTGCAAAGCTTGAAAACATCAACGGGCACTATCTGCGCGAGGCGGACGACGCCGATCTCGTAAGTCGCATCCGCGTGCTCCTGCCCCATCTTGATGACGGCGAAGCCCTCCTGTCGCGCATCGATAACGCCGGTTGGGGCCGCCTGCTTCAGGCCATGCCGGCACTGAAGGAGCGCGCGAAGACGCTGGTGGAACTGATAGACAACGCTCGCTACCTGTTCGCCGAACGTCCGCTCGTTCCTGACGAGGCCGCGCGAAAGATGCTCGACGAGCCCGGCCGCGCAGCCATCGCGGCGGTCATACCGGGGCTGAGAAATCTGGATATGTGGAACGCCGCGTCCATCGAAGCAGAAGTGCGGCGCGTCGCCGAGGCGCGAGCAATGAAGCTCGGCAAGATCGCCCAGCCGCTTCGGGCGGCGCTCACCGGGCGAACGACCTCGCCGGGCATATTCGATGTACTTGCGGTGCTTGGCCAGTCCGAAACGCTGGGCCGTCTCGAGGACAGTCTCGGCCCGCGCTCATAGCCTTGGATGCACTGCACCCTGAGCCTTGCGGCAGCGCAAAAAATCTACTACCGAATCCGGTGGGGACACTGGCGTGCACCGGTCATGGCGACCGTTCGATCGCCGCGGAAATCGGGGGCGCACTAGGCCGACCGGCGGTATCCGGAACAGGCCGAAAACGAACAAGGTTTTCGAAACGTTGAAGAACGGTGTGGCGCTCGGCGCCGCCAAATCTCCGAGGAGGTCGTTCGCATGGATGAGTTGGTGCGAAACCCCGACGACGGGACAAAAAGCAACGTCGCAACGCTGACGCTGAACGGCCATGCGCTGGAACTGCCGGTGATGTCCGGGTCCGTGGGGCCCGATGTCGTCGACATCGCCAACCTCTACCGTGACGGAAACGTTTTTACGTTCGACCCCGGGTTCAACTCGACGGCGAGTTGCGAGAGCAAAATCACCTTCATCGACGGCGACGAAGGCGTCCTCCTGCATCGCGGTTATCCGATCGACCAGCTCGCCGAACAGGGTAGCTTTATCGAGACCTGCTATCTGCTGCTCTATGGCGAACTGCCGGCTCCCGAAGCGTTCGACAAATTCCGCCGCCGCGTGACGACCCATACGATGGTGCATGAGCAGATGAGCCGGTTCTATACCGGGTTCCGGCGCGATGCTCATCCGATGGCCGTCATGGTCGGCGTCGTGGGCGCGCTCTCGGCCTTCTATCACGACTCGATCGATATCCGCGATCCGAAGCAGCGTGACACGGCGAGCCTGCGCCTGATCGCGAAGATGCCGACCATTGCCGCGATGGCTTACAAATATTCGATCGGCCAGCCGTTCATCTATCCGCGCAACGATCTCGATTACGCGGCGAATTTCCTGCACATGTGCTTCGCGGTGCCGTGCGAGGAATACAAAGGGGATCCAGTGCTTAGCCGCGCCATGGATCGCATCTTCGTCCTGCACGCCGATCATGAGCAGAATGCGTCCACCTCGACCGTCCGGCTTGCGGGCTCGTCCGGCGCGAACCCGTTCGCCTGCATTTCGGCCGGCATCGCCTGCCTCTGGGGCCCCGCCCATGGCGGAGCGAACGAGGCCGCACTGAACATGCTGGAAGAGATCGGCTCGGTCGACCGCATCCCGGAATACATTAAGCGCGCGAAGGATAAGAGCGATCCGTTCCGGCTGATGGGCTTCGGACACCGCATCTACAAAAACTACGACCCGCGCGCCCGCATCATGCAGAAGGCCTGCCACGAAGTGCTCGACGCGGTCGGCCACAAGGACGACGAGCTGTTGCGGATTGCCATGGAGCTGGAGCGGATCGCGCTTGAAGATGATTATTTCGTCCGGAAGAAGCTCTATCCGAACGTCGACTTCTATTCCGGCATCACGCTGCGCGCGCTCGGTTTTCCGACCACGATGTTCACCGTCCTGTTCGCGATCGCGCGCACGGTGGGCTGGATCGCGCAGTGGAAAGAGATGATCGAGGATCCCGGCCAGCGCATCGGGCGGCCGCGTCAGCTCTATACCGGCCCGACCGAGCGAGCTTACGTCCCCATCCACATGCGTTAGCGAGCCAGAGGCTTTACGCCCGCATGCTGCAGCACGATCCGCGCAGCCATCTCGCTCGGGCTTTCGCCGGTGTGCTGAACGCGCCGCCGGACCTCTGCGAGCCCTTCGACCTGAGCCGCCCGCTCGGGCGATCCGTCCTGCAGCAACGGCAGGAGCGCCGCCGCGAGCTTTTCCGGTGTGCACTCTTCCTGAAGGCGCTCCGGAACGACGTTCCGTTCAAGGATCAGATTGGGCAGCACGACCGAATGAACGCGGAGGAGGAAGCGCAGGCTCAAGGCGAGCGGATCGACAATGTACGCTACGACCATAGGCGTTCCGGCGACTGCCAACTCGAGCGTGACTGTGCCTGACGCCGCGAGTGCGGCGCGCGCCATCCCGAATGCGGCGAACTTGTCGTCATCCCCCGAAATCAGATGCGGGCGAACGGGCCATGAGTCGAGCTCCCGCTCGACGAGCGGCCGGACGGAATTGAGGACCGGCAGGATCGTTTCAAACGGCTCGGTTTGTTGCTGCAACAGCCTCAGCGTCTCGCCGAAGGGGTGCATCAGGCGTTTCACCTCGCTCGACCGGCTGCCGGGCAGAACGAGGAGTACGGGTTTCCCGAGATCGAGCCCGAGCCGGCTGGCGAGCGGCCCTGGGTCGCGTGACGCGATCCAGTCGAGCCGCTCCGACAGGGGATGACCGACATAAGTGCAGGGAGGCCCCCCGAGCCGCTCATGCGCCGCCGGCTCGAACGGCAGCAGGGCGAGGACATGATCGACGTAGCGGCGCATCTTGCGCGCCCGCCAGGGACGCCACCCCCAAACAGTCGGACTCACATAATCGACAACCGGAAGATCCGGCCGCTTCCTGCGCATGCGCCGGGCCACGAGATGCGTGAATTCCGGACTATCTACAATCACGAGCGCGTCGGGCTCGAATGCCAGCCCTGCCTTAACGGTCTCGTCGATCCGCCGCAGGAGGAATGGCAGCCGCCGCAGAATGTCGAGCGGGCTCATCACGGCGATATCGGACAGCGGGAACAATGTCGAACAGCCCTGCGCGGCCATTTGATCGCCGGCGACGCCGGTAAGCTCCAAAGGACGCGGTGAGAGAGCGCGCAATCCCGCGATCAGCTTTCCTCCCAGTGCGTCGCCGGAATGCTCGCCGGCGACGAGGAAAAGCTTTAGCGGCGGCTTTTCGGCGCTCGCGTCAGACATCGTCCGAAGGCCAGTCGAGACCGGCCAGAAACAGGCCGGCCGCGTCAGCCGCGGCGATGGTCTCATCGCGCTCCGCGATCAGCACGCCGGATGCCGCGATGACTATGCCGCGCAGGCCGGCTTCATCCGCGCGCCTGACCGTCTCCGGACCGATGGTCGGAGTGTCGACGCGGATATCCTGTTGCGGCTTCGGCATCTTCACGAACACGCCGAACCTCTTCCCTGGGTCGGCTTCGCGCATTCGGGCGATCTCGCCGCAACGCACCAGCATCCGATCTGTACCCTCAGCCGCCTCGATCGCGATGACGCGCCGCCTCGATACCACGACGCCCTGCCCGACATCGAACGGCCCGAGCGTCGCAATAACACGCTGGCCCATGCGTGCGTCGGCCTCATCGTCCGCGTTCGGCCGATAGCGCCCGATCGTGCCCTCGTTGGCGATCAGATGTGGGGCGACGTCATGCGCGCCGCGCACGGTAAATCCATGATGCTCGAAGTAGCGAACGATCCCGGAGAGCAGCTTATCGTCTCCGCCGAGCGCGATTTTCAGGAAATAGGGCAGCGCTTTGATGCCGCCGATATCGACGCGCAATTTTTTCAGTTGCGGCCGCGTAGCCGTTCCCACGATGACAAGTTCTCGGCAGCCCTTGTCCCGGAACGCCTTCACCATGCGTGCAAGCTGGCCGAAGCTCAGCCTCTCATGTGGAAAGCGTGAAATGCCTTCGTCCGAGGCTTCGGCGATCCCGACGATGAATACGGAGCGGCCTGCTTCAATAACGGAATCGGCAATGGCCACAGGCAGCCAGCCGCCGCCGGCGATAATGCCTAGGGGCGGTCGGGCCGGCGGTATGTCAGTCGTCAAAGTCACGTCCGGAAACGTTTCGGGGCTGACAGATGGGGCGCTCGGAACGCGCCCGGATGAACTCGACAATATGCTTCACGGCGTCGTTGTTGCCGAACATGGCTTCGACATCCTGAACGCGCTCGGAGAACTCGCCTTCCGGCGAGAACAGGAGCCTGTACGCCTTGCGTAGCTCGGCGATCTGCTCCCGCGTGAAGCCTCGCCGCTTGAGGCCGACTATGTTCAGCCCACTGAGGTTAGCCCGATTGCCGACCACCATACCAAAAGGAATAACGTCGTCGGTTACGCCCGCCAGTCCCCCCACGAAAGCGTGTGCGCCAATGCGGACGAACTGGTGGATTCCCGCATTTCCGCCCAGGATGGCATGGTCGCCGACCGTGCAGTGCCCAGCCAGCGCCACGTTGTTCGCGACCACGACGTGGTCGCCGACGACGCAATCATGTGCGACGTGGCTGCCCAGCATGAAGAGGCAGTCCGAGCCGACACGGGTTACGAGACCGCCGGAAGACGTTCCGGGGCTCATCGTCACGCACTCCCGGATCATGTTCCGTTCGCCGATGACGAGCGTGCTTTCCTCGCCCGCAAATTTCAGATCCTGCGGGCGGTGGCCGATGGAGGCGAACGGAAAAACCTGCGTACCGGCGCCGATCTCGGTCGCACCTTCCACGACCACATGGGAATGGAGCCGCACCCCGTCGCCAAGCACCGTGCGCCCGCCGACCACGCAAAACGGACCGACCGTTACGCCCTCACCCAGTCGCGCCTCTTTCGACACGATTGCC
>JBKJVQ010000245.1:0-7017 GCA_046717125.1 Methyloligellaceae bacterium | reverse complement strand
TTCGGCCCCGAGATCGGCATGATGACCGGGCTCGTTGGCTACGCCGACTGGCGCGTGAACGATCAGGAGCGTTTGCGCGAGTCGCTCGTGCTGACAGTTCGCGCCTCCGCCATGGTATGCTGGCTGTTCGTCGGCTCCGGCATCTTTGCGTCGGTCTTTGCCTATCTCGGCGGCGTCGACCTCATCAAGGACCTCGTCGTTGGCCTCGACCTCTCGCCGCTGATGTTCCTGTTGCTGGCGCAGGCGATCATCTTCCTGCTCGGCTGGCCTCTGGAATGGTCGGAGATCATCATCATCTTTGTACCGATCTTTCTGCCACTGCTCGCAATATTCCAGATCGACCCGCTGTTTTTCGGCATCCTGATCGCGCTCAATCTGCAGACTTCGTTCCTGACGCCGCCCGTCGCCATGTCCGCCTTCTACCTGAAAGGCGTCGCGCCGCCGGAACTCCAGTTGAGCGATATCTTCCGTGGCAGCTACCCTTTCCTCCTGATCGTCTTCTTCGCCATGTTCCTTGTCTATCTGTTCCCAAGTCTCGCGCTTTGGCTGCCAGAGGTGTTCTATGGGCGGTGAGGCGCTGGCAGCCATAGGCGCGGCCGAAGCCGCGCGCGCGATCCGCGACGGCGCGATCACTTCGGAGGAACTTGTCCGCGCATGCCTTGACCGGATCGCCGCGCGCGACCCCGAAATTCGCGCCTTTGCTTATCTCGACGCCGACTACGCACTGGAACGGGCGCATCGCGCGGACCGCTGGCGGCAAGAGGGTCATGCGCTTCCTTCCCTGCATGGCGTGCCGGTCGCGATCAAAGACGTGATCGACACTGCGGACATGCCGACCGAATACGGCTCGCCGCTCTTTGCAGGCAATCGGCCGAAGCGCGATGCGGCCATTGTTTCGGCGCTGCGCGACGCGGGCGCGATCATCGTCGGCAAGACGGTGACAACGGAATTCGCGTTGTTCCATCCCGGCCCGACAAAGAACCCGCGCGCGCCGGGACGCACGCCGGGCGGCTCGTCCAGCGGTTCGGCGGCCGCCGTCGCGGACCACATGGTCCCCGCCAGTATCGGCACGCAGACAGCGGGTTCCGTTATCCGTCCCGCATCCTATTGCGGCGTGGTCGGTTTCAAGCCGACTTATGGATCGATCTCGCGCTCAGGCGTCCTGCCGCAATCGCCCGAACTGGACACGATCGGACTGTTCGCTCGCTCGGTCGATGATGTCGCGCTGCTCGCCGATGCACTCACGGGGTTCGATCCGGCGGACGCAGCCATGTCGCCGGGAACCGCGTCACGAATGTCCAATGCGGCGACGGCCGAACCGCCTGCCGCGCCACGCTTCGCCTTCATCCGCACGTCGGCGTGGCCCGAAGCCGGAGAAGAGACGCGCAAGGCGATTGCCGGCGTCGGTGCGATGCTCGGCCCATCCTGCGATGAAATCGTCCTGCCCGAGACGTTCAACCATGCAGTCCGTTTCGCACGCACCATTCAGATGGCCGGCGTCGCCGCATTTCTCGGCCCGCATCAGAGCCGCGATCCGGCTGCGATCAGCGCAGCCCTGTCCGAGTGCATCGAGGAGGGCCGCCGCATCTCCGCGACCGAATATATCCGGGCTGTTGCCGCCCGGCCCATGCTCGCGGCGGCGCTTGACGAAGTGCTGTCGGACTATGATGCGATCCTCACGCCTGCGGTGACCGGTCATGCGCCGGAGGGTCTTTCGTCTACAGGCAGCCCGGTCTTCTGCGCGGCCTGGACCTGGCTGCGCGTGCCCGCGATCACGCTCCCGGTCGCGGGACCGAACGACCCGCCAATCGGCATACAGCTTGTCGGCCGGATGCACCGCGACGGTGAGTTGCTGCGCACCGCGCGGTGGCTGGAAGATGCGCTGGCGTCTGAGTGGACAAAGGTGCTGACATCATGACGTGTGAAACACTGCTCGACCGTGTCTTGATCGTCATTGCCGTGGCGGGTCTCGGCGCGTTCCTCGCCGTGCTCGGCTACTGGACCGCGCAGCCTGATCTCATCATTGTACTGACGGTCGTATATGTTCTGGCGGTGTGGGATTTTTCGGTTTCGATGCTACGGCGAAATGGCTCCGTTCGGGGTTGATCATGCTTTCCCGATTTTGGCTGACGTCCGGCATTTTCGTCGTGCTGTTCGTACAATGGTTCGCCTCCCCCACCCAAGCCCAATTCGCTGCGCCCGAAGCAGACTCCGGACTGACGCCGCAGCCCCTCGTCCGCGCGGAACGCCAGATCGTCGTCACGGCCAATGCCCATGCGACGGACGTCGCGCTCGGCCTTCTTCGCAAGGGCGGCAGCGCCACGGACGCAGCGATCGCGGCGCAGATGGTGCTCAATCTGGTCGAGCCGCAATCGTCCGGGATCGGCGGCGGCGGGTTTCTTGTGCATTTCGACAAGGCGAAGGGCGAGATCGCGAGCTATGACGGCCGCGAAACCGCGCCCGCCTCCATCGGCCCAAGCCTGTTCCTCGATAAAGCCGGCATCCCCCTGCCGAAGCCCATCGCGATGAAATGCGGTATTTCGGTCGGCGTACCGGGCGTAATCGCGCTGCTCAAGCTGGCGCATGAAAAGCATGGCAAGCTGCCTTGGGCCGATCTGTTCCAGCCGGCGATCGATCTTGCGCGAGGCGGTTTCGCAGTCTCGCCGCGCCTGCGCACGCTTCTCGCCGGCAATCACGGTTTCACGGAAGAGGCGCGCCGCTATTTCTACGACGCAAGCGGAAAACCGTGGCGGGTCGGGCATATCCTGAAAAACCCGGCGCTCGCGGACACGCTGGAGCGGATCGCAAAGGATGGCCCGAGCGCCTTCTATGAGGGCGAGATCGCACAGGATATCGCGGGCGCGGTCCAGAACGATCTGCGCATCCCAGGTTCGCTTGCGGCGTCCGATTTCGCTTCCTACCGGGCGAAGGAGCGCGCGCCCATCTGCGTCGACTACAAGCTCCGGAAAGTCTGCGGCATGGGCCCGCCCTCATCCGGCGGTGTTGCGGTCGCGCAGGCGCTGAAGCTCGTCGAGCCGTTCGGACTCGGCGCAGAGCCCCTTGCAGCGGAACCCGTGCACCTCGTGCTCGAAGCGGAGTCGCTCGCCTTCGCCGACCGCAATGCGTACCTCGCCGATCCGGATTTCGTGCCGCAGCCGGTCCCAGGATTGCTGAACGATTCGTATCTGACCGAACGCCGCAAATTGATCGATTCCGCGCGTTCGCACGCCCCGTTCCCGGCCGGCAAACCTCCCGGTGCTGGAACCGGCAACGGGCGCGACAGGACGAAGGAAGGCGGCGGCACGTCCCATATTTCGATCGTCGATTCCGAGGGCAATGCGGTCGCCTTCACCACCAGCATCGAGACCGCGTTCGGGTCCGGCATCATGGTGCACGGCTTCCTGCTCAACAATCAGTTGACCGATTTTTCCTTCGTGCCCGTGGATGAGAGCGGGGCGCAGGTGGCCAACCGTCCCGAGGGCGGCAAGCGGCCGCGCAGCTCCATGTCCCCAACCATCATCCGCAATCAGGACGGTACGCTCGCGGCCGTGCTCGGCTCTCCCGGCGGACCGGTCATCATCGATTACGTTCTGAAATCGATCGTCGCGCATCTCGATTGGGGGCTCGACGCGCAACGCGCCATTTCGCTGCCGAATTTCGGCGCGCTGGAGAAAATCGCGCTGATCGAGTCGGCGGACGGGACGGAAGGGCTCGCCGAACAGCTCAGCGCCATGGGCCAGGACGTCAAACGCGTGCCGCTGACGAGCGGTCTTGGCATGATCGTCGTCGACAGTGAGGGGCTCAGCGCCGCCGCCGATCCACGCCGCGAGGGTTTGGCCGCAGGCGATTAAATTGTCAGGGCGTCCTGCCCTCAGTCGCCACTGCCGTAAGGCCGGGTGAGGATTTCCAGGAGATGTCCGTCGGGATCCTCGAAATAGAAACCGCGCCCGCCGTCGCGCGTGTTGATCTCGCCAGCCTGCTTCTGCGCAGGGTCCGCCCAGTAGTCGAGCGAGCGCTCGCTTATGCGGCTGAAGATCGCGTCGAACTCGTCCTCGCTGACGAGAAACGCATAATGCTGCGTGTTGATCTCGCCGTCCGTGTCCAGGAAATCGAGATTGGCGTCGTTCTCTGCCGTGACCATGTGGAACGGGCCCCATTCCCTCGGAGCCGGCAAACCCAGAATTTCGGCTAGAAACCTTGCCGACGCCTGTTTGTCGCGCGCCGCGACGATCGTGTGATTGAAGTTAATGGCCATGTCGCCCTCCAAAACGCAGACCGCTGCATGGCCAACCCCCACGCCCCCGCGCGTGTTTCCGGCCTGGGCCAGCCCCGTAGTCGCATTGACCCTCGGCCGCTGCTCTGACTGAATGCGCCGCTTTCCGAGAGTGGCGATGCGTTCCGTGGCTTCGAAGAAGATAGCGATACGCGGTGCGGGCGTGACCGGCCTGTGGCAGGCGCTGACGCTGGCGCGCATCGGCCATGACGTCAGCGTCTACGAGCGGTCGGTCGCGCCCTTTACCGGCGCATCGAGCCGTCTCGCCGGCGCGATGCTTGCGCCCTACTGCGAGGAAGAAGACGGCGGAAGGCTGATCCGCGAGCTCGGCGCGGAGAGCATCGCGGCGTGGTCGTCGATCTATCCCGGCACGCGCCAGAACGGCACACTCGTCGTCGCCCTGCCGCGGGACCGCGGCGAACTCGATCGTTTCGCGCGTATGACTCAAGGACACAGGCGCATCGGCCGAGACGAACTGGCGACGCTCGAACCCGAACTTGGCGCAAATTTCTCCGCCGCGCTGTTCTACGAACATGAGGGACAGGTCGCGCCGCGTCCCGCGCTGGACGCGGCGATCGATGCAGCCCGTGCATATGGCGCGCGGTTCCAGTTTGGCGAGGCGGCCGCGCCCCAAGGGTACGATCTGGTCGTGGATTGCCGCGGTCTCGCCGCCCGCGATGCTCTGCCGGAGCTACGCGGCGTACGCGGCGAACGGATCGTGCTGCGTTCGCGTGAGATCACCCTGAAGCGCGCCGTGCGCTTGCTGCACCCGCGCGTTCCGATCTATGTCGTCCCGTGGGGCGATGGCCTCTTCATGATCGGCGCGACGAGCATCGAGAGCGAGGAATGGGGCCCCGTCAGCGTGCGCTCGGCGCTCGATCTGCTCGGCGCCGCCTACGCGCTGATCCCCGCCTTCGCGGAAGCGGAGATCGTCGAGATGGAGGCGGGCGTGCGTCCCGCCTTTTCGGACAATCTCCCGCGCATTGTCGCGCAGCGCGGCACACTCCATGTAAATGGCCTCTATCGCCACGGCTACCTGCTTGCTCCGGCGATGGCGAGGCTGGTCGCCGAGCATGTCGAGACCGGCCGTGCGCATAAGGAGGTTTTCGCGTGAGGATCAGCGTCAATGGCCAGACGCAAATGACGGAGGCGGCGACGCTCGCCGAACTCATCGACGCGCTAGGCTTCGCCGATGCGAAGATCGCGACCGCGTTGAACGGTGCTTTCGTGCCCGCGCGCTCACGCGACGACGCTCGCCTCTCCGACAGCGACGAGATCGAGATCGTGTCTCCCCGGCAAGGCGGTTGATGCTCAATTTCTACGGACAGGAGATCCCGTCCCGCCTGCTTCTCGGCACGGCGCGCTATCCCTCGCCCCACAGTCTGCGGCGCGCAGTCGAGGCTTCGGGCGCGGCGATCGTTACCGTCTCGCTCCGGAGAGAGGCCGCGCGCGCCCGCACCGGCCAGGGCTTCTGGGACATTATCAAGGACATGAACGTCCGTGTGCTGCCCAATACCGCCGGCTGCCGCACGGTCAAGGAAGCCGTGAGCACCGCCGAGATGGGGCGCGAGCTGTTCGAAACCAAATGGGTGAAGCTCGAAGTCATCGCCGACGACGACACGCTCCAGCCGGACCTGTTCGGCCTTGTCGAGGCCGCGCGCGTCCTCACCGACGATGGCTTCGACGTGTTTCCCTACACGACCGAGGATTTGAGCGCCGCGCACAGGCTCGTCGACGCGGGCTGCCGCGTGCTGATGCCGTGGGGCGCGCCGATCGGTTCGGGCCAGGGCCTGACCAATCGCGGCGGCCTGCGGACCTTGCGCGCGTCGTTCCCGGACATTCCGCTCGTGATCGACGCCGGCATCGGCGCGCCGTCACACGCCGCGGCCGCGATGGAGCTCGGCTATGACGCCGTTCTGCTCAATACGGCGGTCGCGCGGGCGGCCGATCCGCCCGAGATGGCGCGCGCCTTCGCCGAAGCGGTCACCGCGGGCCGCCGCGCCTGGGAGGCGGGTCTGATGGAGCCGACCGACATGGCCACGCCTTCGACCCCCGTCGCGGGAAGGCCTTTCTCGCGCGAAGTCTCGTGACGGTTCTCGCCCGATTCTATCCGATCGTGCCCGATGCGGCCTGGGCCGCGCGTCTCGCCGATCTCGGCGTCCGAATGATCCAACTGCGCATCAAGGACACGGACGAAGCCTCGGTCCGGACCCAGATTTCGCAATCTCTCGAAGCTTGTGCGCAAAAAGACGTGACCCTCGTGGTCAACGACTATTGGCGCGAGTCGATTGAACTCGGCGTCCGCGCCGTTCATCTCGGGCAATCCGATCTCCGGGGCGCCGATCTCGCGATGATCCGCGCAGCGGGCCTGATGATCGGCATCAGCACGCACAGCGATGAGGAACTAGAAGTCGCGCTTGCAGTCCGTCCGGACTATGTCGCGCTTGGACCCATCTACGAGACGACGCTGAAGAAAATGCCATTCGCCCCGCAAGGACTCGGGCGGATCGCCGAATGGAGGGCGCGCATCGATTGTCCGCTCGTCGCCATTGGCGGCATCAGTCTTGAGCGTGCGCCCGCGGTGTTCGCGGCTGGCGCGGACTCGATCGCGGTGGTGAGCGACGTCGTCTGCGCGGCCGACCCGGACGCCCGCGTGCGCGACTGGCTGGCTTTGACCGCCGCTTCGGACTAGGGACAGAACCCAATCAGTGCATTGATCGGATGCCGCAAATCAGATTCAGAGG
>JBKJVQ010000244.1:0-26929 GCA_046717125.1 Methyloligellaceae bacterium | reverse complement strand
CCCTCGTCCCATCGGCGGGAGATATCCCGTTCGGCTCGAAGCGACGAACATCCCACGAGCCGCACCGGCGCACCCGGACCACCAAAAGCGGCGTTGGAGACTCTCACCACGATGAGCACCGGGTTGCGGCACCGCATCCGTCTCACTGACTGGCATGCCTAGGCCAGCGCCGCGCAAGTCCCAGACAATACGGGCGAAGTTGGCGACGACGCTAAAAAGCAAAAGCGGCGGGAGTATCAATGACTTATGTGGCGGAGACGGAGGGATTCGAACCCTCGATACGCCTTTACAGCGTATAACGGTTTAGCAAACCGCCGCCTTCAGCCTCTCGGCCACGTCTCCGACTCGTGCACCTATGCCGCGTTTGGAGGGGCCATTCAAGCGTGCCTCGCCCGGATTAGGCCGCAGTTCGGCGAAATAACGGCTCTGCATCTGGGGCGGAGGGACGCTCGGGGCGAGGAACTCTACGATGCGCTGGGAAAACCTGATCGGCATACGAGGACTTTTCTGGTCCTGCGACTTGACGCCCAAAGTTGTTGGCGGTCGCGGAAAAGCTCGGCGCGCAGCGCACGTTGTGGCCGTGGTTACGTTTACGGCGCTGCCGTTATGGCCCGGCAGTTTCACACATGCGGAGGAATCCTCGTTCTGCGTCACGTGTCAGGAACCGGACGGCGCTTATCATTGTCAAACGAAGCATGGCCGGGGCATGTCACGATCCGTGATGAAGTACGGATGTATCGTCCAGATCGCGAAGGCGGGCGGTCACGGCTCCTGCGCGGTGTCTCATGTGCGCGCCGATTTGTGCCGGGGGGAACCGCGCCAGGTGGACTTCACCGATCTGCCCGGGTTTTTTGGCGGACCGGCCGCGCGGGACAACGCTGATCAGACGCCACAACCGCTGCCTCGCGCGGAAGGGCCGCCGCAGGATCCATCGCTTGGCGAGCGTCCAAGCGTCGCCCGCATGACGAACCGGGCTATCCGCGCATCGCGCAACGGCATGGCGAGCGTGGTCGAAAACCGCCCAGTTCGTGCAGCCGCCCAGAAGACCGGCAGCCGCCTCGGCCGTATGGCGCGCTGCGCCGGCAGGCTTTTCTGGAAATGCCGCGAGCGCGAGAACAGTGGGGGCGAGATCGAGCCCCTGCCCGCTCCCGCCGAGTAAATAACCGCGCAGTAACCGCGTCTTAGTGCATGGGTACCCGCGTCTTAGTGCGCGCGTAGCCACTCGCGTGCGGCGCGCTGGGCTTCGGCGATCTGACCGCTCGACATTTCGAGTGACAATTCCTGTCGGTACGCGAGCGCATCGCGGTTGCCGCGCGAGGCGGCGATGTTGAACCATTTGTGCGCGATGACCAGATCGGGCTCGACTTCGCGACCGATCGCATAGCGCAGGCCCAACTGATAGAGACCGTCCGGTCCGGCCGCCTGTGCCGCCAGCTCCGCCCCTTCGATCGTCGACATATCCATACGAGCCATGATCTGATTCCCCGTTAGACTTGCCGGGTCTACCCGGTCCTGTCTTTTGCTTTCCAACCCGGCGCTGTTATCGCCCCTTTGATGGAAAGATCATGGCTGTATTCGTTTCAACAACCTGTAAAAATGCAGGATTAATGGGGAATAACCTGCTTATTAATAAGCGTTAGTCGAGATTTACACCCGCTATTGATTTCGCGGCGCAATCGTTAAATTCGGCACATTTCAACCAATGCTTTACCGATGTTGCGCACGTCTCGCTAACCAAGGCGTAGGATCGCTGGAGAATTGTCAGCGCGCCCGCTGCCGGAACAATACGCTCCGCGCCGCTTCGTCCTTCGCCAGATCGAAGCTGTCGCGCTCCTTCTTGCCCAGCGCGTAGGCGCGATCAACCGCGGGGCGGCCCCGGATGCGGGAGAACCAATCCTTGAGCCTTGGAAAGTCATCGAGAGACTGGCCCTGACTCTTGTAACTCCGAACCCAGGGATGCGACGCCATGTCCGCGATCGAATAGTCGCCCGCCAGAAAATCGCGATCGCGAAGCCGCCGTTCCATCACGCCGTAGAGGCGATTGACCTCATCCGTATACCGATCGATGGCATACTCGATTTTGTCGGACGCATAGTTGCGAAAGTGATGGGCTTGGCCGCCCATTGGCCCGAGCCCGCCGACCTGCCAAAACAGCCACTCCTCGACCGCGACCCGCTCCCGCTCGTCTGGCGGATAGAAGCTGCCGGTCTTACGTCCCAAATATTGCAGGATTGCGCCGGACTCGTAGACGGAGATCGGCGTGCCGTCTGGACCTTCGGCATCGACGATGGCCGGCATCCGGTTGTTGGGGGAGATTTCCTGAAACGCGGATTCGAACTGCTCGCCTTTGCCTATGTCGACGAAACGCAGTTCGTAGGGCGTGCCGGTCTCCTCCAGCATGATCGGGATTTTGTAACCGTTGGGTGTCGGCCAGAAATAGAGCTGGATCGGCGCGGTCATGGCGGTCTTTGGGTCAAGGGATGAGTATGGTTGAGCCCGTCGTCTCGCGAGCCTCCAGCGCGCGATGCGCATCGGCGGCGGCGGCCAGTCTGAAACGCTGCTTGACGGGAATACGAACAGCGCCGGACGCAACGACATCAAACAGCGCGTTCGCGGAGTCCAGCAATTCTGCGCGGTTCGCGACATAGGTGAATAGCGTCGGTCGAGTTGCGTACAGCGAGCCCTTCTGCGACAGGATCGCGAAGTCGATGGGCGGTAGCGCCCCGGACGCCTGGCCGAAGCTGACCCAGAGCCCACGCGGCTTCAGGCAGTCGAGCGACGCGGGGAACGTCGCCTTGCCGATCCCGTCATAGACGACGTCGACGCCCTTTCCGCCGGTGATCTCCTTCACGCGGGCCACGAAATCCTCTTTGCGGTAGTCGATGACATGCGAACAGCCATGCTCTTTCGCGAGCTTGGCCTTTTCCGCCGAGCCCACCGTTCCGATGATTGTCGCGCCGAGATGCGCCGCCCACTGACAGGCGATGAGCCCGACGCCGCCCGCGGCGGCATGAAACAGCAGCGTCGTCTCCTTCCCGACGCGATAAGTCCGGCGCAGGAGATATTCCGCCGTCATGCCCTGCAGCATCATGGCGGCGGCGGTTTCGTCCGAAATCGCGTCCGGCAGTTTCACGAGGCGGTCGGCCGGGATCAACCGTTCCTCAGCATACGAACCGATCGGTCCGGCATAGGCGACACGGTCGCCGACTTTCAGATCGGTCACGCCTTCGCCGATTACGGTCACTTCGCCTGCGCCTTCGACGCCGAGCGTGAGCGGAAGCGGATTGGGGTAGTGCCCGGTGCGATGGTAGACGTCGATATAGTTCAGGCCGACAGCAGTCTGGCGGAGCATGACCTCGCCGCGACCAGGCGCGCCGATCTCGACTTTCTCCCAGCGGAGATTTTCAGGGCCGCCATGTTCGTGAATGCGGATCGCGTGGGTCAATGAATCTTTCACCAGCAGTTGTATTGAATAAGCCCCCTCACCCGGCGCTTCGCGCCACCCACTACCGCAAGCGGGGAGAGGGGACTCGCGGCATGACCGCCGATGCCAACGGAGTCCGCACGAAAGGAAACAACCATGCGGGTTCAATCTAGTCCGAGCTTCTGCTTTACAAGCGAGTTGACGGACTGCGGGTTCGCCTTGCCGCCGGTCTCTTTCATCACCTGGCCGACGAACCAGCCGGCAACATTGGGCTTCGCCTTCGCCTGTTCTGCCTTCTCCGGGTTGGCCGCGATGATCTTCTCCACGGCCCGCTCGATCGCGCCAGTGTCGGTGACTTGCTCCAGCCCCCGAGCCTTGACGATCTCCTCCGGGTCGCCGCCTTCGGACCAGACAATCTCAAACAGCTCCTTGGCGGTCTTGCCCGAAATCGCGCCTGACTGCGTGAGATCGACGATCGCGCCGAGCTGGTCCGCGCTGACGGGGCTCGCGCCGATGTTGCATCCCTCCTTGTTCAGCCTTCCCTGTAATTCGTTCAGCACCCAGTTCGCCGCCTGCTTCCCGTCACGACCTCTGACCACGGCCTCGAAAAAGTCGGCGGTCTCGCGTTCCGCAACGAGCACGCTCGCGTCGTACGGCGTCAGTCCATAGACAGACATGAATCGCGCGCGCTTCTCGTCCGGCAGCTCCGGAAGGCCGGACGCCAAGCCGTCCACATAGGCTGGAGTGAATTCGAGCGGCAGAAGATCCGGGTCCGGAAAATAGCGGTAGTCGTGCGCCTCTTCCTTGGACCGCATCGAGCGCGTCTCGCCCGTCTTCGGATCGAACAGGCGCGTCTGCTGTGCGATGACGCCGCCATCCTCGATGATGTCGATCTGACGCCGCGCCTCGGATTCGATCGCCTGCCCGATGAAACGGATGGAATTGACGTTCTTGATCTCGCAGCGCGTGCCGAGCGGGCCGCCAGGCTTGCGCACCGACACGTTCACGTCGGCGCGCAGGGAGCCCTGCTCCATGTTGCCGTCGCACGTGCCGAGATAGCGCAGGATCGAGCGCACCTTGGTGACATAGGCGCGCGCCTGCTCCGAGGAGCGCAGGTCGGGCTTCGACACGATCTCCATCAGCGCGACGCCCGAACGGTTGAGATCGACGAACGAATGCGACGGGTGCTGGTCGTGCAGCGACTTGCCAGCGTCCTGCTCAAGATGCAGCCGCTCAATGCCGACCGTCACGCTCGATCCGTCGAGGAGATCGACCACGACCTCGCCCTCGCCGACGATCGGATGCTTGTACTGCGAAATCTGATAGCCCTGCGGCAGGTCGGGATAGAAGTAGTTCTTCCGGTCGAAGACCGAACGCAAATTGATCTTTGCCTTCAGCCCGAGCCCGGTGCGGATGGCCTGCGCGACGCATTCGGCATTGATGACCGGCAGCATTCCAGGCATCGCCGCATCGACGAGGCTGACATGGCTGTTCGGCGCTCCGCCGAATTCGGTCGAAGCGCCCGAGAAGAGCTTGGCGTTCGACGTGACCTGGGCATGCACCTCCATGCCGATCACGACCTCCCAAGAGCCGGTAGCCCCCCGGATCAGGTTCTTTTCGCTGGAAGTGATGTCCTGCATGCGCCGCCTCAACCGAACACCCCTGCCTATGGCGAGAGGACGCTCCGGTCAATGCGGCAGCAAGTGCTTGCGGTCGAGATTGGTCAGCCGGCGATGCGGGCCGTGCCGCTGTAGCCGCCGCCGCGCCAGCTCAGATTGGAGCCCTTGCCCGACACCTGGGCGCAATGAGATTTCCCGTCGAGCCAGTTCGACCATTGCTGGCAAAGCTGGTTGCCGGAAATCCACCACCGGCCCCGGTCGGATCGCTGGCCCGCGAAGATGCCCTTGAAGCTGCCGCTCATCGAGCCGTTCGCGGAAAAACGGACGGGTATAGTGTGTCCACGAGCAGAAATTATGAGGGTCTTACCGGCGATCGCCTTGCGAAGGTCCTGGCCATTGAGGGGGGCGGCATATGCGGTGGTAAGCGCCGCCATCGAAATGGCGACAGCTGAAATAAAAGTTTTCATTGTTGGGGTCCTGCATTCGGGGGGATCTCAAGAGATCGATGCAATTGTGACGAAAATTGGCCGCACCCATGCGGAGCGTACGCGATCTTCATTCGGCGGACTATGGTGAATCCGTCATGAACTCGCGATGAACGCAATGACGTAGGCTAACTCAGCGCCGCAGGGACGCCCGCTTCTTTGCCCGTGAGCGCTGCGCGAACACGTTGATGACCTCGACCAAGGCCGCGAACGCCATCGACGCATAGATGTAACCGCGGGGAATGTGGAACTCGAACCCATCCGCGATCAGCGCCACGCCGATCAGCATCAGGAATGCCAAGGCCAGCATTTTCGTGGTCGGATGTTTTTCGATAAAGGCCGAGACGGCGCCTGCTGCAAAATACATCACGGCGATCGCGACGACGATGGCGGCGACCATGACCTCGATATGGTCAGCCATGCCGACGGCTGTGATGATCGAGTCGATCGAGAAGACGAGATCGATAATCGCGATCTGGAGAATGACCCAGGTGAAGCTATCGGCGACGACCGGGCCTGCACCCTCTTCCTCGCCTTCGATGCCCTTGTGGATCTCGTGAGTCGCTTTCCAAAGCAGGAACAGTCCTCCGGCGATCAGGATGAGATCGCGCCAGGAGAATTCCATGCCAAAAGCCGAAAATACAGCCGCCGTCAGGCCGATGATCCAGGCGATCGTAAGAAGGAGTGCGATGCGCATGACCAGCGCGAGCCCGAGTCCGATCTGCGTTGCCCGCTTGCGTATCTCTTCGGGAAGCCGCGACACCATGATCGAGATGAAGACCACGTTGTCTATCCCGAGCACGATTTCCATGGCGCTGAGCGCGAAGAAGGCGGCCCAGACTTGGGGGTCGGTCAGCAATTCGGTCATTCGTGGTGCGCCCTCGAGGCTCTAATGTTTTCCGAGGCGCACATAGCGCGTCCGCCGCCTCGGCTCAATCGCGTTCGATGTCGCGTGGTTCCCTGAACCTGATCCAGCCGATAGCGATCAAATAGATCGCACTCAGCCCGAGGACCGTCTGCGCGGGAAGCGGGGCGGGAAAGCCTGCGTAAATGGCGTACAGCGATGCCGCAGCGAGGGCGAGGATAACGGCGAGCGTAACAGTCCGATAGGCGACTACGCGCATCGGATGCACCCAGGTCAGCGGCACGAATGTCGCGGCAACGAAGAAGGCGACCACCGCGAACGAGAGCCAGGCAGGCGGCGCAAACGCAAAAAGATAGAGCGCGACGACATTCCAGATCGCCGGAAAGCCGCGAAAGAAATAGTCCGACGTCTTACTTTCGAAATCTGCGAAATGGTACAGGGACGAGACGAGAATCGCGCAAGCGACGAATTCGCCCGTTCCAGCCGGAACGAGCCCCGACCGCGCGATTGCGACGGCGGGGACCAGGACATACGTCAAATAGTCGACGATCATGTCGAGCCGCTCGCCGCTGAAACGCGGCAATACTTCCGTCACGCGCACGGCGCGCGCGATTGGACCGTCGACGCCATCGACGAGCAGCGCGAGACTGAGCCAGAGAAACATCGCCTCCCAGCGGGATTCGAACGCCGCCAGCAGTGCGAAGAGCGCCCACACGACTCCGGACGCCGTCAGGATATGCGCGCCGATTGCGGGAAGGAGGCGCAGCATGTCAGCCTGTCATTTCAGGGCGCGGATCGGAGAATTCCCGGGGAACGTGCAGCACATTAGAACGCAATCCACCTTTTTTGATCGAGATTGCGCTGTGTTATTTGCCCTAGCATCATCTTTTCAGAACACCGGGTCGTCCACTTTTTCTGGATGATGCTTTAGAACCGCCGCTTCACGGTGCCCATGACGCCCATATCCTCATCTTGCGGCGTCAGGGCCGGCGGAGCCGTTACATTCTGCTCCTGATACAGGAGGTCGAGCCCGAAATCGAGTTTGGGCAGGATGCCTCCTTTGCTCTCCTTACGCACGCCGAGCCGCTTCTGCGTCGGAGCGGGAGGCGTCCCGAAATCGAGGGAGATGCCGGGCGCACCCCGTGGCCCCGCCTCGGGCTGTGCAGGCGTCGGCACTTCCTGGAACGCACGCGCCGGCGCCGCGACCATCAAAGCGATGGCCAGCGAGACCGGGGCAAGAAGCCTTGAGCGCGACGGCATGATCCAACACTTCCCATTACGGGCTCGCCGAAACATATCCGGCCCGCCAAAATGGAGTCGCGCACTATAATAATGGAGTAACCGCCGCCTTGCTCACGCAATTTCGCGGCGGCGTGGCCTTGGGGCAACGACCAGTGCAATCCTCGGGCGGCGTAAAAAGGGAGCCGCCCGAAGGCGGCTCCCGAAGTTGGGTGGGGATAGTCTGCGTTGTCGTCAGAAACTGATCCGGCCGCCAACGATGCCCGTGAAGAAATCCTCGAACTCGAGCGTCTGCCTGCCGTTGTTCTGGGTGAGGAGATCGACCTCGCCTTCATACCAGCTAAACAGCGCGTAGAGATTAAGCGCCGCCGAGTCGAGGTCCTGCGCAACGCCGAAGCCGTAGCCTTCGACTTCCGCGCCCGTCAGCTCGACGATGCCCGACCCGAGCGGAAGGAAGGGGCCGAAATTGCCTGTCACATTGCGCGTTTCGTTGCCGGCGAAGCCACCCAGCATGTCCTCGATGTGATTGTAATAGCCGAACACCGCGGTATGGCCCGTTTCCCACCACTTCTTCTTGATACCGCCCTGGAAGTGATAGGACTCGCCTTCCGGGAAGCTCGTGTTGGTCAGCACGCCCGCATTGATCGTGTTCGAGTCGTCGAGTTCGGAATGCACCGCGGCAAACAGGCCGAAGAGACCGCTCGGCGTATGCCAGGCCGAGATCGAGCCCAGGATTTCTTCACGGTCGGCCTGGAAGCCAATGCCGCCGCCTGCGCCTTCCAGCTCGCGTTCGTCTCTCCAGCGCTGGTACCCGATGCCGCCCTTGACCTTGACCTTTCCGATTTCCTTGTCGAGCTTCAGAGCGACATCCCAGATGTCGTCTTCGCCCCAGGAAGCGTCGACGAAAAAGCCCCAGACTTCGGGTGAAATGTACCGGACATTGTTCGTACGGGCCGAGCAATCGAAGGCCTCAGTGCCCGTCTCGCCGTAGCATCCGGAGATGTCGCCGATCTCGGTATTGGCGATCAGAAGCACGTCCGAGCCTTTGAAACCATCGGGGCGGAAGAAGAAGCTGCGGGCATTGTCGTAGTCCGGCGTCAGGACATAACCGAGGCCGGCTGCGTCTTCCTTCGCGATGTCCTTGGTGGCCGTGTTCTGAAGTCCGATCGAAACAGCGCCGAGCTTTTTGTTCTTGATGTACATGTAGCTGTGGCGGATCTGGAGCGGATCGGACCCGGCCGTGTTGTCATCGAACTGATTGACTTCGGAAGACTCCGCCGGTTCGACACCGAGCTCCAAGTGGTAGCCGCTCTCCCAATTATCGGAGATTTTGGCCTTGCCCTTGATGCGGAAGCGCGTGTTCGAGTGGTCGTTATCGACGACATAGACGTTCTTCTCGTCGCCATCATCCCAGAAGAGCACGCCCTTGTTCACTTGGCCGGAGAGTTCGACTGTCACCTTCTTGTTGCCCTTGCGCACCGTTGTCGCTTCGAGCTCGGCCACGCGCTCTTCGAGGTCCGCGCAGCAATCGCCGCCGGCCTTTCCGCCGCCAACATAAGCGTCGGCGGATGCCTGCGTGGGCGCGAACACCAGCCAGGCAGACCCCACGGCAAGCGCCGTCAGCGCAGTTCTAATCATGTCAAATCCCCCAAACCCCATGTCCCGGAGCTGTCCGACCCCCCGGCCGAACTTTACGCTCCAAATTCCCTTGATCACTCAGGCTCTAGACCTTGAGTAGTCTTACGCAGCGACTCGTACCGCCTGTCCATGACAAGTCTGTAACAGCGGGATGTCATGTTGCTGATGCGCGTAAGATGTGGCGCCCAGGCCACAGCCAGCCTTTTCGGCAGCTCGTGAACTTCCTCGTTCCAGCTTTTAATCTCTATTAAGTGGTCGAGATTACAAGCACGGAGATTCCATTTTTTTCCCGATCCGGAGAAATTTCTGACGGTGTGGCCAATCTGCCGAAATGACGTATCCCGCGCGGCTTCACATCCTCGATGCGCGCTCGTTAGGATGGCGGAATGAATCCTGCTGAATCGCTGGAGGCGCAGATCGCGGTTGTCGGGGCTGGTCCGACTGGACTCGCGACGGCTTTGGCGCTCGCGACAAGCGGCTGCCGTACAATCCTGATCGACCGGCCCACGAAAGCTGCCGATACCAGGACGACCGCTCTGCTTGGCGGCTCGATCGATTTGTTGCGCAATCTCGGTGTCTGGCAGTCGTGCCTCGTGCATGGCGCGCCGCTTCGAACGATTCGCATCGCCGACGCCACCGGCCGGCTGCCCCGCGCGCCGACCGTCAACTTCCTCGCGGCCGAAATCGGCATGGAAGCATTCGGGTACAACGTGCCCAATGTCCGGCTGATCTCCGCTCTCAAGGAGCGGGCGGAAGCCTGCGCCCTGCTTACGACGATTATTGGCGATGGGGTCAGCGCGATCGAATGCGAAGCCGGTTGCGCCCGGCTTTCACTGGCGGACGGCCGCTCCATCCGCGTGCAACTCGTCGTCGGGGCGGACGGACGCGCATCGCTCTGCCGCGCGGCCGCCGGGATTCAGTCGTCCGAACACCGTTACGACCAATCGGCCATCGCTTGTAATATCGAGCACGCGGCCCCGCATGACGGCGTCTCGGCCGAACTCCATCGCGATTGCGGCCCGCTGACGCTGGTGCCGCTTCCCTCGCCATTTGCCTCGGGGCTGGTCTGGGTTGACCGACCGCACGAGGCGGAGCGGCTCGCGCGGCTCGATGAGACGGCATTCGCCGGCGAACTGGAACGGCATATCTCGGCCTATGCAGGCCGCGTCACGCAGGTCGGGCCGCGATCGGTCTTTCCGCTAATGCACATGATCGCCGAACCTATCGCGGCAAACCGGACCGCGCTTGTCGGCGAAGCAGCGCATGTCCTGCCGCCCATCGGCGCGCAGGGACTTAATCTCGGCTTTCGTGACGTGGCGGCGCTGGCCGATGTGGTGAGCGCTTCGGCTGCGATCGGCGAGGATCCCGGGGGACAGCGGACACTGCGCGCCTATATAAGGGCGCGGAGAAACGATGTCATGACCCGGTCGTTCGCAGTCGACCTGCTCAACCGATCCCTGTTGACCGGGTTCCTTCCGGCTCAGTTCGCGCGCACGATCGGCCTTCAGGCGCTTGACGCCGTACCGTTTCTGCGCCGGGCGGCCATGCGTGCGGGGCTTGGGCCGTAGCGCGTTGTGTCCTCCCGGGACTTGACCGAACTGTTGTCGTTTGCGACCAACCGTCGCCACCGAATTTCCTCTCGGTGCGCAGCCCAGGAACCATGCGCGAAAATTCCCTTCTTCTCGATCTCCGCTATCGCTTCGAATACGGAGTGGTTCGCGCCATAGCGGGGTTCGTCCGCCTGTTCCCGCTGGAGACTGCGGCCAGCATCTCGGCGCGCGTCTGGCAGATTCTGGGGCCGCTCACAAAAGGGCACAAACGGGCGCTCGAAAACCTCGCCATCGCCTTCCCGGAAAAACCGAAATCTGAGCATGAGCGCATCGCGCACGAGATGTGGGATAATCTGGGCCGCGTCATGGTCGAGACCATGAATATCGACCGCATACTGAGCGAGTCCGACGACCGGATCTTTCTAGAAGATCAGGTTTTCCGGAAGCGCTATGTCGGGAAGCTCGGTTCGACCATGTTTGTTTCCCTCCATATGGGAAACTGGGAGATCGGCATGTGGCCCGCGACCGAGGCCGGAGTGAAACCCGCCGGTGTCTATCGGCTCATCAAGAATCCATACGTAGACAGATGGGTCCGGGAGCAGCGCGTAAAGCTCTATCCCGGCGGCCTGTTCGGCCGCGGCAGGGCCGGCGACAATGCCGAAGCTCAGAAAACCGCGCGCCTGATCACGGACTATGTGCGCCAAGGCGGGCGGCTTGGTTTCATCAACGATCTCTATGACCGGCAAGGCATCGATGTGTCATTTTTCGGCCGGCCCGCGCGCACCAATCCGATCGCCGCAATGATCGTGCGCCGGGTCGGCTCCAGACTCTGGGTCGGGCGCTGCGTCCGGATCGGAAAGCAGTCGAAGTTCCGCGTCGAATTCCACGAGCAGAAGGTGCCGCGCACCGCCAACCAGACCGAAGACATAAGGTGGGTCCTGGCGGAAATACAAAAAACCTTCGAAGGCTGGATCAGGCAGGACCCCGAGCAATGGATGTGGCGCAACCGGCGCTGGTCCTGACGGAATCGTTCCGAGGCAGTGAGCGGCCGACGATCCGGCTCCTTAAGCAACCCAACCGCTGAAAGACGCCACCAACAACCACCAACGCACGGATAGGCTTCATGAAATCCCCTGCCCGCTTCTATGCCCCACTCGCCTCCGGCGCGCCGGCGCCATACCGCGAACTGCCGGTGCGGCTTGAACGCATGATTCATTTCGTGCCGCCGCATGTGGCGAAAATCCGCGACAAGACCGGCGACCTGATCCCGAAGGTCGACGTCGTGCTGGGCAATCTCGAAGACGCGGTGCCGGCCGATGCCAAGGAAGCCGCCCGAAGCGGCTTCATCCAGATGGCAAAGGCCAACGATTTCGGCACGACCGGACTCTGGACGCGCGTCAACGCGCTGAACTCGCCCTGGGTGCTGGACGACATCACCGAGATCGTCATGGAAGCCGGCGACAAAGTCGATGTCATCATGCTGCCGAAAGTCGAGGGGGCGTGGGACATCCACTACCTCGACCAGTTGCTCGCCCAGCTCGAAGCGAAAGCGGGCGTCACGCGTCCCATCCTGATCCACGCGATCCTGGAAACCGCGGAGGGCGTCAACAATGTCGTCGAGATTGCGCGGGCCAGTCCCCGCATGCACGGCATGAGCCTCGGCCCAGCGGACCTCGCCGCCTCACGGCGCATGAAGACGACGCGCGTCGGCGGAGGCCATCCGCAATATGGCGTGTTGGCGGACGATGGCGGCAGCGCGCGCGCGTTTTATCAGCAGGATTTGTGGCACTACACGATCGCACGCATGGTCGACGCCTGCGCGGCCTCGGGCCTCAAGGCTTTCTATGGTCCGTATGGGGACTTCTCGGATGCGGCCGGCTGCGAAGCGCAATTCCGCAATGCGTTCCTTATGGGATGCGCCGGCGCGTGGTCGCTGCATCCCTCCCAGATCGAAATCGCAAAGCGGGTGTTTAGCCCCGACCCCGCCGAGGTCGCCATCGCCGCGAAGATCGTCGAGGCGATGCCTGACGGCACAGGCGCGGTGATGATCGACGGCAAGATGCAGGACGACGCCACCTGGAAGCAGGCGAAGGTGATCCTCGACCTGGCCCAACTGGTTGCGGCGAAAGAGCCCGATCGCGCGGTCGAATACGGGCTCTATACCACGATGACTTTTGGTCGAACCGACCAAAAGCCATGAACGTGATCGATTCAAATAATTTGAGCATGATGTCGTCCGAAAACCGCTTCACACTTTTCGGCGTCATACTCTGAAGGTTCGCGGCTGCGTTGACATGACGCCTGTCGTTCCCATTCTATTTGAGGAACGGTGAAGCTCCCGCTTTCCCGGAACCGATTGGGGACCAGGTTCAACGGAAATTCGATGATCCGAGCCGCGAAATTCCAGATCGGACAGGTCGTGCGCCACCGCGTATACCCGTTTCGCGGCGTCATCTTCGACGTCGATCCGACCTTCAACAATACGGACGAATGGTGGGAGGCGATCCCGGCCGAGATCCGCCCCGTGAAGGATCAACCGTTCTATCACCTGCTCGCCGAAAACGAAGACTCGGAATACATCGCCTATGTGTCCGAGCAGAATCTGGTCGAGGATATGTCGGACGAACCGCTTCGGCATCCGCAGGTCTCCGACCTGTTCGAGGATCTGGAAAACGGCGTCTATCGCTTCCGCTTCGTGCAGGAGCATTAGCGGCGGAGTTGGTTTGCCCGGTTCGATCGCAGCACTCGGTGTCTTGCCCGGACTCGTCGGCATCCATATCCACGAACGGAGCGGCAAACGAACGCTGCGGGTTATGGATCGCCGGAATAAATCCGGCCAAGACAATCTTTGCGTGGGGACGCTTCGCAACGCCTCAACAGCAAAGGCCGCGCAGTTGCCTGCGCGGCCTTGATGATCGTCTAGCCGGTAATTCGACTAATTCGCCACCTTCGGCGCGGCTGGGGCAGCCGGCGGCTGAGCGCCCGCCTGCGGCGCGGGAGCGCCGTTGGCCTGCTTGTTCTTTGCCGCTTCCTGCGCCTTTTGCGCAAGCTCCTGCTGACGCTTCTGGATGATTTTCATCAGCTGCTCGCGGGCCGCCTGATACTTCGCGCTGTCAATCGGCGCGCCGTCATAGGCCTTGCCGAAGCCCTGAAGCGGAACCGGAAAACCGACCGCCTTGCGCTGCATGTTCATTGCCGCAACGACGAGCTGCTTGCCGTTACGGAGCCTGTCGAGCAGATCCGGCGTCACCTCGGCCTCGGCCTGGCAACTCGTGGCGTAGCAGAACGAATATTTCATCGCCATCGGCTCCTGCTCGTCGATCTTGAGCTGGACGCCCGCCGGGATCGCCAGTGCGATCGCCGTCGGAATGGTGACGAGGATGTGCTGCTTGTCCTGCCCCTCGACCTTGCGGATGGCGGCCGCAACCAGAACCATGCCGGAATTGCCGTCGAGACGCTCATGATGCGTCAGACAGATTTCCTTGTTGTCGGCCTGGGGAACCTTGTCACAAAGTTTGACCCACGCGTTCTCATCAGTCTTGGCCTGCGCCTGGCCCGCGGGCGCGCCGGCCTTCGGCTGCGCCTGCTTGGCCTGACCCGGAGCCGGCTGCGCCTGTTTTGGCTGGCCCTGAGCCGGCTTGGCCGCAGGCTGCTGATCCTGTGCGATGGCCGGCGCAACCGAGGCCGCCATAATCGCGGCCGCGCCCAATGCGAGCAGTCCGCTACGGACGCGCGAGACGCCCGGTTGCCTTGAACCCACCATTTGCCGTTCGCCTTTCATGATCGAGCAGCTCGTCCCGTCTCACCCGCGCCCCCGCGAGTGCCTCTGGTCCTACCAGATGCACCGAATTACGGCAGTCGCGTGGCCGCCTCGCAGCCCCTGCAATTCAGCCGCAAAGCGGGCCAATTTGTATTGTGGCTACTTGTGACCGATCACGTTTTTGACTTCGTCATAAGCGTGATCGGTTGTCAGCCTGGAGCATGATGTCGTCCGAAAACCACTGCACACTTTTCGGCATCATGCTCTAAAGCGATCGATCATGCCGCGCAGCGCTCCGACCGGCTTCCTTCTCCGCGCAGTACGATGCGCCTTGTGGGCGGCCGCGTTCGCTTTTTTTTCGCCCGCGCATGCGGCCGAATCGACCCCTCAGCATGGAATCGCGATGCACGGCGCGCCGGCGCTCGGGTTCGATTTCCTGCATCTGCCCGGCGTCAACCCGGACGCACCCAAGGGCGGTGACGCGGTGTTCGGCCAACTCGGCTCGTTCGACAGCATGAATCCGTTCATCATCAAGGGCGTTGCCGCAGCGGGCCTGCGCGAATTCGTGTTTGAGAGCCTGATGGCGCGCTCGCCTGACGAGCCGTTTACGCTCTACGGCCTGATCGCCGAAACGATCGAGACGCCGGAGAACCGGAGCTGGGTGACGTTTCGTCTCCGGGACGGCGCGCGCTTCTCGGACGGATCGCCCATCAAGGCGAAGGACGTCGCCTTCAGTCACCAAGTTCTGCGCGATCACGGAAGGCCGAACCACCGTTCGTATTATTCCCGTGTCACGAAAGTCGAAATGCCGGACGATCGCACAATCCGGTTCGAACTTGGCGAAGGCGGCGACCGGGAGCTTCCGCTGATCCTCGGTCTGATGCCGATCCTCCCCTCGCACATCCTCAACCCGGAGACGTTCCAGCAGACCTCGCTCAAGGCGCCCGTCGGCAGCGGTCCCTATGTCGTCGATCGCATCGAGCCGGGCTCCCGCGTCACGTACCGCCGCAACCCCGATTACTGGGCGGCAAATCTGCCGATCAATCGCGGCCAATACAATTTCGACTCTCTGGCCTACGAATATTATCGCGACGCCAACGCGCTGTTCGAAGCCTTCAAAAAGGGTCTCGTACATGTCCGCACCGAGGACGATCCGGGGCGCTGGGCACGCGACTACGAGTTTCCCGCGGTGAAGGACGGCCGCGTCGTCAAGGATGAGATCGCGCTGAAGACGCCAGCCGGAATGTCGGCACTCGTCGTCAATACGCGCCGGCCGAACTTTCAGGACCGCCGCGTACGCGAGGCGCTCATTCTCCTGTTCGATTTCGAGTGGCTGAACCGCAACCTCTATTTCGGCCTCTATGACCGGAGCCGCAGCTATTTCGCCCGCTCGGAGCTGGCCGCGTTCGGCCATCCCGCCGATCAATTCGAACGGGAACTGCTCGCGCCCTATCCCGAGGCCGTGGACGCGCGGATCATGGAGGGTAAATCGACTCTCGGCGAGACCGATGGCTCTGGCCGCAATCGCGAGAACCGTCGCGAGGCGCTGAAGCTCCTGGCGGAGGCAGGCTGGGTCGTGCGCGGCGGACGCCTCGTCAATGAGAAGACAGGCGAGGCGTTCACGCTCGACATGCTGGCGGCGACACGCGCGCAGGAGCGGCTGATGCTGGCTTATGCGCGGATGCTGAAACAGGTGGGCATCGACGCGCGAATCCGGCTAGTTGATTCAGCTCAGTACGAGCGGCGCAAACAGACATTCGACTTCGACATGATCCAGACCCTGTGGCCGGCTTCGCTTTCGCCAGGCAATGAGCAGGGCTTCCGGTTCTCGCGCGCCGCGGCCGAAGCGGATGGCAGCTTCAACTATGCCGGCGTGAGCAGTCCGGGGGTCGACGCCCTGATCGGCGCGCTGCTGGCGCAGACGGACCGGGCGAAGTTCACCTCGGCGGTGCGCGCGCTCGATCGCGTGCTGATGTCCGGGGCCTATGTCGTTCCTTTGTTTCATCTTCCCGGCCAATGGCTCGCCCGCCGCAGTTTCATCGCACTTCCCGACACAACGCCATTGACCGGACCGCAGCCGAGCGCGTGGTGGCGCGTCCCGGCCGAGCGATCCGCCATTCGCTGAGGCCGCGACATGCAGCGGCCAGCCTCGGAGATTGCTGTCGACAGCATCGAATCCGCGCCTGCCCTGCTCGCGTTTCATGCCCGCACCCGTCCGGATGCGATCGCGATTGTCGAATCCGACCAGCGCGCCGCCCTCGGGATGGGAGGTCCGCGACGCCTTACCTTCGCCGAGGCTGACCAGCGCGCGGGCGAAATCGCCGCCCTGTTTCTTGAGCTCGGACTGAAGCAAGGCGACACGGTCGCACTGCAACTGCCGAACATCGCCGAGCAGCTCATCATCATGCTCGGCGCATGGCGCGCCGGGATGAAAGTCAGCGCCCTGCCGCTGCTGTGGCGGCGCAGCGAGATCGCACGCGCCTTTGGGCTGCGGCCACCGCGCGCGGTCGTCACCGCGGGACGGATCGGCGACCACGATCATGCCGCCGTCATGCGCGACCTCGCTGCCGAATTCTCCTCGGTGCGCCACGTGTTGGGCATCGGCACGGAACTGCCGGACGGCATCGCCGCGCTCGATCCGCTGTTCGACGGCGAACCTTTCGTGCACGCGATCGGCGAAGGCTCGACCTTCGCCCCACGCGACAGCCTTGTCCTCTGGACGGCCAACGCCGAGACCGACATCGCGCCCGTCCTGCATAGCCAATCGGGCCTGATTGCGCTCGGCCGACTTACCGTCCGGACAATGCGCATCGAAGCCGACGACCGGCTGCTCGTGCCCTATCCGGCGACGGGCGTGGCCGGTCTGGGGCTTGGATTGATGCCGTGGCTCATCAGCGGCGCGACGCTGCTGCCGCATCCGCCGTTCGATTTCCGCGCGTTCGCGTTACAGCTTTCCCGGATGCGCGCGAGCCATGTGGCAGGGCCGAGCGCCGTCATCGAGACGCTGGCGGCGGATGGGGTGTTGAGCGAACGGGCTGGTCTCGATGCGGTGGCCTGCGTGTGGCTCGGGCCGCGCCGGTCCTATCCGGACCTTGCGGCGGACGGGATCGTCGCGCCGCTCTACGACGTGCACAATCTCGCGCAGCTCGGGTTGTCGATCAGCAGACGCAGGCCCGGTGACGATCCCGCCCGCGTGCCGCTTGGCCGGATCGGGGAGGACAGTCCGTGTCAGGTTGAGACGCGGGTTCGCGGCAGCGTCCGGAACGGCGGCGGCACACACGCGCTTGTCGGCGAGCTTTATCTGCGCGGCGCGGCGATCACACCCCAGGACGAGGCCGGCCTCGCTTTCGTCAACACGCGCATCGCCTGCGCGGTCGATGAGGAGGCCGCGAGCTTCGTCCGCTGCGAGCGGGATCCGCGGGTGATCCAGCATGGCGGCGTATCGGTTTGCGCTGCGGAGCTTGATGCGCTCTACGCCGCGTTCCCCGGCTATCTCGACGCGGCGGCGGTTTCGCTGCCTGACAAGATTCTTGGCGAGCGGCTGTTCGCCGCGATCGTGCCGCGCCCGGACCATACGCCGTCGATCGACGCCTTCGTCCGGCATCTCGGCATGCGGGAAGTCGCGCCGTACAAGATTCCCGACCAGCTCGTCGTGGTGAAAAAGATCCCGCGCACGGCCGACGGCGCGGTGCTGCGCGATTCCATTTTCGATCAGGTTTGAAACTGCTCACGCCGCGGCGCGGACCGCCTCCGCAATGTCCGCGAGTTGACGCACGAGATCGCGCGCGCCGGCGAGGCGATCCTCCGCCTCGTCCCAATCGGCCTTGTAAACGATCTTGTGGTCCGGCTGGAGCCGGATGCGGTCGCCTTCCCGCCGGATGAAACCAATGAGCCCTTCGGCATTGGGAAAACTCTTGTTGCGGAAGGCCACGACCGCGCCTCTCGGGCCGGCGTCGATCGACTCGACATTGGCGCGGCGGCAGAGCGCCTTGATCTCCACCACCTCGAGCAACTGCTTGACCTCGATCGGCAGCGGGCCGAACCGGTCGGCGAGCTCTGCGCCGAATTCGCCGATACTGTCCGCGTCCGCCAGTGCGGACAGGCGGCGATAGAGGCCGAGCCGCACGCCGAGATCGGCGACGTAGGTCTCAGGCAGGAGCACCGCCGCTCCGATCGCGATGCGCGGCGACCACTGGTCCTCGATCTCGCCGAGTTCGCCGCCGCGCAGGGCAGTGATCGCCTCCTCCAGCATCGACTGGTACAGCTCGAAACCGACCTCGCGGATATGGCCAGACTGCTCTTCGCCCAGCAGATTGCCTGCGCCTCGAATATCGAGATCGTGGCTGGCCAGCGTGAACCCGGCGCCCAGCGTATCCAGAGATTGCAGCACCTTCAGCCGCTGCTCGGCGCCGGCCGTCAGGCGCTTGTCCGCGGGCAGCGTGAAATAGGAATAGGCGCGGATCTTGGACCGGCCCACGCGACCCCTGAGCTGGTAGAGCTGCGCCAGCCCGAACATGTCGGCGCGATGCACCACGAGCGTGTTGGCGGACGGCACGTCGAGGCCGGATTCGACGATGGTCGTCGACAGCAGCACATCGAATTGCCGGTCGTAGAACGCGGTCATCACGTCTTCGAGCTGGGTTGGCGCCATCTGCCCGTGTGCGCGCGCGACTTTCAACTCAGGTAGATGTTCAGCGAGGAACGCGGCCGAGTCGTCGAGATCGGAGATGCGCGGGACGACGAAGAAGCTCTGGCCGCCGCGATAGCGCTCGCGCAGCAGCGCCTCGCGCAGGATCACCGGATCGAACGGCGTGACATAGGTGCGCACGGCGAGACGGTCGACCGGCGGCGTGGCGATGACCGACATCTCGCGCACGCCCGACAGGGCAAGCTGGAGCGTGCGGGGTATCGGCGTCGCAGTCAGCGTCAGCACATGCACCTCCTCGCGGAGCTGCTTCAGCCGCTCCTTGTGCTTGACCCCAAAATGCTGCTCCTCGTCGATCACGAGCAGGCCGAGATCGGAGAATTCGATCGCATTGCCGAGCAGCGCATGCGTGCCAATGACGATGTCGACCTTCCCATCCGCGATGTCCTTCTTCGCCTGGGCGAGTTCGGCCGCGGGGACGAGGCGTGAGGCCTGGGCGATGCGGACAGGCAAGCCGCGGAACCGCTCCATGAACGTCGCAAAATGCTGCCGCGACAGGAGCGTCGTCGGCACCACGACCGCCACCTGTTTGCCCGACATGACGGCGACGAAGGCGGCGCGCAGCGCGACCTCGGTCTTGCCGAAGCCGACATCGCCGCAGATGAGACGATCCATCGGCCGGCCCGACGCAAGATCGTCTAGCACCGCGTCGAGCGAGGTGAGCTGGTCGTCCGTCTCTTCGAACGGGAAACGCGCCGAGAACTCGTCATACGCGCCATCGGGCGGGGTCATGATCGGCGCGCGCTTCAGTTCGCGCAAAGCCGCGACCTTGATGAGCTTCTCCGCCATGTCGCGGATGCGCTTTTTTAGTCGCGCCTTGCGGCTCTGCCAGGCTACGCCGCCGAGCTTGTCGAGCACGACGTTCTCGGCATCCGCGCCGTAGCGGGTGAGAAGCTCGATATTCTCGACCGGCAGATAGAGCTTCGAGCCGCCCTGATAGAACAGTTCGAGGCAATCATGCGGCGCGCCGGCCGCCTCGATCGTGGTCAGCCCCTCGAACCGGCCGACGCCGTGCTCGGCATGGACCACGAGGTCGCCGGCCTGGAGGCTCGCGGCCTCCGTGAGGACGTCGACGCCGCGCTTGTGACGCGCGCGCCGGCGCACAAGCCGGTCGCCGAGAATGTCCTGCTCGGCGACGATCGCGAGCGTTTCGGTTTCGAAGCCGGCTTCGAGGCCGAGCACTGCAAATCCCACCCCATCCGGCGGCAGTTCCTCCGCGTCGCGCCAGTTTTCGACGCCGGCCGCGCGATCGAGGCCATGATCCTTGAGCAGCGTCTGCAACCGTTCGCGCGCGCCCGGCGTCCAGGACGCGACCAGGACACGGCGGCCCGACCCGACCAGCCGCCGCACATGCGCGACCGCCGCATCAAAGACGTTCGCCTTCTCGTCTTCCCGCTCCATCGCAAAACTGCGGCCGCGCCGCCCGGCCAGCGAGACGACCGGCGCGCCTTCCGCACCTGCTTCCTCGAACGGCGTGAACGCGCGAACCTTCCGTTTTGCCAGCGCGGCGTTCCAGTCGGCTTCGGTCAGGAACGCCATCTCCGCCGGGACCGGGTTGTACGGCGCAGCTCCGAACGCGCGGCGCTCCAGCGCTTGTTCGCGCGCCTCGTAGTGGTCGGCGATCTGCTCCAGACGCTTGGTATGTGCATCGTCCGACAACGGATCGAACGAGACAATCGCATCTGGCAGATAGTCGAAAATCGTTTCCAGCCGCTCGTGGAACAGCGGCAGCCAATGCTCGAGCCCCTGATAACGGGTCCCCGCGCTGACCGATTCATAAAGCGGATCCTCGCCGCGCGAGGGGCCGAAGAGTTCGACATAGCGTTGCCGGAAGCGCGTCCGCGCCTCCGCATCCAGCGGCGCCTCGCTCATCGGCAGAAGCGTGAATTCGGTCATGCGCCCGGCCGAACGCTGCGTTTCGGGATCGAACGCCCGGATCGTCTCCAGCGAATCGCCGAAGAAATCGAGCCGCAGCGGGTCGTCGCTGCCAGGCGGGTAGAGATCGAGAATGCCGCCGCGCACCGCGTATTCGCCCGGCTCCATGACCGAACCCACACGCGTATAGCCCATCGCATCGAGCCGCGTTGCTATCTGGCTCATCGGCACGACGCCGCCTGTCTTCAGGCGCAAGGTCGAGCCCGCGATCCATTCGCGTGCCGGCAGCCGCTGCAACGCTGCGTTCACCGTGGTCAGCACGATCAGCGGCGAAACTTCATCGCGACTTGAATCAGAGAGCGCTGCGAGGGTCGCGATTCGCCGCGCCACGATCGACGCGTTCGGCGCAACGCGGTCGTACGGCACCACGTCCCAGGCCGGGAGCTGAACGATCGGCAGGCCGGGCGCAAAGAACCGGATTGCCGCGCTAAGCTCGGCCAGACGCTGATCGTCGCGGGCGATGTGCAGGACGGGGCCCCGCGCCGCGATCTCCGCGATTGCCATCGCATCGACGCCGTCGGGAACGCCCGAGACGACCATGCGGCCTGGCTTCGCCGCGAGCAGATCGCGGTATTGCGCGAAGGCGTCGAGACCGGTTTTTACTTTGCTATTCATGTCAGCCCGTGGAACTGCCTGATCGACGCAACGATGGCGTCATGCGCCGGTTCGCCGAGGCAAGTACCGGACATGATCGCGTTATAAAGATCGGGGTCGGGACAGGCGAGAAACGTCTCGAATGCGTCAAGGTTCGGCGCGTCGTTTCGCTCGAACGCCGCGGTCGCGAAACCGCCGAGCAGCCAATCCATTTCCTTGGTCCCGCGATGGGTCGCGCGCCAGATCGCCCTGCGGCGGCGGGCCTCGAAGTTTGTCTCGGGTTCGGTCATGGTGATCGGGCCAAAGACAGCCCTGCCGCCCCGTTTGTCAATTCAATGCGCCCTATCGTTCTCACGCCCATCTTCGCAGCTTTGCGCAGCTTCGACGGAGTCGGGCCACGCAACGAGAAGCTGTTCACGAAGCTGCTCGGTGACGGAGCGGATGGAAGCGGTCCGCGCGTCATCGACCTCCTGTTTCACCTGCCGACGGGCCTGATCGACCGGAGCCGCCGCATCACGGCCAAAGACGCGCGGGCGCTCGAAGGCGAGATAGCGACGCTAACAGTGCGGGTCGCCGCCCATGTGCCCTCGCCCCGTCGCGGCGTGCCGCATCGCGTCACCACGGAAGATCAGACCGGAGAGCTGGATATCGTGTTCTTCCATGGCGACCGAAAATATATCGAGCGCCTGCTTCCGGCCGGAGCCACACGCATCCTGTCCGGCCGCATCGAGCTATATGGCGGCATTCCCCAGATTGTCCATCCGGACCATATCGTCGCGGCGGAGTCCGGCGACGAGCTGCCCGCGCTCGAACCGGTCTATCCGCTGACCGCCGGCCTGTCGGGCAAGGTGCTGCGGAAGGTGATGGGGCAATGTCTCGCGCGGGTGCCTCGGCTTGCGGAGTGGCGAGTTGGGGGAGAGGGAATTGTATCGGGCCTCGTGCCCAGCTTCGCCGAAGCGCTGCGGGCGCTACATGAGCCGGACGATGCCGCCGCGCTCGACAGCGATCCGCCTGAACGGCGACATTTGGCGGCGGACGAACTCCTCGCGCATCAGCTCGCGCTGGCGCTGGTGAGGCTTAAGCTGCGCAAGTCGAAAGGGCGCTCGCTTCCGGGAACGGGAGCGCTGCGCGACAGGATCATCGACGCCCTGCCCTTCGTCCTTACCGGCGCACAGACGCACGCGATCGAGGTCATCGCGACAGACATGGAATCGCCGTCGCGCATGATCCGGCTGCTGCAGGGCGATGTCGGCAGCGGCAAGACGGTCGTCGCGCTGCTCGCGATGGCGCAGGCGGTCGAGGCCGGCGCGCAGGCGGCGCTCATGGCTCCAACCGACATCCTCGCGCGGCAGCATTTTTCGACGCTGACCCGTCTTGCGGCGGACACGCCGATCAAGATTGCGCTCCTGACCGGACGCTCGAAGTCCCGCGAGGAGGCGCTGGGCGATGCCGAAATCGTCGTCGGCACGCATGCCCTGTTTCAGGACGCCGTTTCCTTCCGCGACCTCGGACTCGTGGTGATCGACGAGCAGCACCGGTTCGGCGTGCATCAGCGGCTGGCTTTGCAGGCCAAGGCCGGCGAGGCGCAGCCCGACATGCTGGCGATGACGGCCACGCCCATCCCGCGCACGCTCGCCCTGTCCCATTACGGCGACATGGACATGTCGGCGCTCGACGAGAAGCCGGCGGGAAGGCAGCCGATCACGACGCGCGTTCTGCCGATCGAGCGCATCGGGGATGTGATCGACGGGCTGAAACGCGCAATCGCAGGCGGCGCGCAGATCTACTGGGTCTGCCCGCTGGTCGAGGAAACAGCAACGCTCGACGTGTCGGCGGCACAGGAGAGGCACACGACGCTCGTCAAGCGGCTGGGACCGCGTGTCGGTCTCGTGCATGGGCGGCAGAAACCGCGCGAGAAGGATGCCGCTATGGCCGCGTTTGCAGCGGGCGCCTTGGATGTGCTTGTCGCAACGACGGTAATCGAGGTGGGCGTCGACGTGCCGAATGCAACCGTCATGGTGATCGAGCACGCTGAGCGGTTCGGGCTGGCGCAACTGCATCAGCTCCGGGGCCGCGTCGGACGGGGCGCGAATGCCTCATCCTGCGTGCTGCTCTACAAAGGTCCGCTGACGGAGGCTGCGCTGGCGCGGCTCGAAATTCTGCGCGAGACGGAAGACGGTTTCCGGATCGCCGAAGAGGACATGCGATTGCGCGGGGCGGGCGATGCGCTGGGCGCTCGGCAGAGCGGGCTGCCGGCATTCCGCATTGCGCGGCTGCCAGAGGATGAAGCGCTGCTGATCGCGGCACGGGACGACGCAAGGTCGATCATCGCCGACGATCCCGAATTGCATTCGCCTCGGGGCGAAGCCTTACGCACCTTGCTCTATCTGTTCGAGCGCGACGACGCCATCCGGCTTCTAAAGTCAGGCTGATCCACAATCGGCGGCTCCGGCGCGACACCGTCTTCCGCGCGTTTCTCCTCGACGAGCTGACGCAGCGCCGTCTGCCGTTCCGGAACAATCAGGCCGGCCGAGATCAGCATCTTGGCGGCTTCCTCGACCGTTATGTCGATTTCGACCACGTCTTCCTTCGGCACGAAGACGAGGAAGCCCGTCGTCGGATTGGGCGTGCATGGCAGGAACACGCTGATCATCGGCCTTCCGCCTTCGACTTTCTGCGTGATCTCGTCCGCCGTGTCGGCCGCAAGAAAAACCAGCGAATAGAGACCCTTGCTCGGAAACTCGATGACCCCGACCTTCTGGAAGCTCGAGCCCTGATTCGACAGCACAGTCTCGAAAATCTGCTTCAGCGTGCGATAGACGCCGCGCACGATCGGCATGCGCGCGACCGTGTCCTCCGCGTACGATACGATCGTGCGGCCGAACAGATTGGCCGTCAGCGCACCGATCAGGATCAGGGCAAGGATCGCAAAAATGAGCCCGACGCCGGGGACGTCGAAGGGAAGATAGGTGTCCGGCAGGTAAGGTTCCGGCACGAGCGGCTTCACCCAGCCGTCGACCAGCGAAATGAACCACCAGGCGATGTAGAGCGTGATCGAAACCGGTCCGACTACGATCAGGCCGGTCAGGAACCAGTTGCGCATGCGCGAGCCCACGCGCCATCCGGGTTCCGTCGGCGTCGTCAGCGGGTCGAGCAATCCGGCGCGCGACGTCTCTTCGGTCCGCGCCGGGTTGTCTCCGGCACGATCCGGTTCCCTAGCCATGTTCGGCCTTGCCGCAGAGCATGATGCCGAAAAGTGTGAAGCGGTTTTCGGACAACATCATGCTCAACTTTTGAATCCGATCACGTTCATGCCTTCGGAAGTCATCGTGATCGGGCGCCTGCTATCGGGTCACAAGGAAGCAATCGACGCCCTGACGCTTGAATTCATTGCAGAGTTCGACGCTCTGCGCCTTGTCCTGAAACGGACCGATATGAACACGATAGAACGTGCCGAGCGAGCCCAGGTTCGCCTGTTTGACGATCGGCGGCCGCCCCCCCACCAGTCGCGCATTTTTGGAGGAGATACTTTGCCACGCCGCATTAGCGTCCTCTGCCGATCGGGCGGATGCGAGCTGCAGGAGGTAGCCGCCTCCTCCACCGCCTGCGGCGGCCTGCTGGACGGGCTGGGGTGCACGCGGCGCCTCCGGCTGTACCGGCTGCTGCGGGACATCGGGCGCGGCGGCGCGCGCGACCTGCTGGCGCGGCGGCTGTAGTTGCTGCGGCTGGCCGACTGGCTGCGGAGCCTGAGCGGGAAGTTGGGCCTGCTGAGGCTGCGCTGCTCGGATCTGTTGCTGAGGGGGCGCGGCGGGCTGCTGGGCTTGCGGCTGCGCCGGTTCCTGCTTCTGCGCGATGCGCTTCGGCTTTTCAGCCGGCATCACCGTCGCGGCCCATTCGTCATTGCTGAGCGGCTGCTGAACTGCCGGTTCTTCCGACTCCCTCCCCGTCCATCCGCGCACACGATCCGTGATGCCGCCGAAGAAGCGGGAGACCCGATTACCCGACTTTTCCTCGCGCTCGGCGGCGACCGCGTCCTGGGTCTGCCAAGCCGCGGGCAAATCCTCGCTCGGCGGCAGTTGCGCAGCGCGCGGCTGAACCTGTTTCGGAGCCTCGGCTGCGGCAGGTTCGGGCTGACGCGGCGCCTCGGCCCGCTTCGGCTGCAATTGGACCGGGGCCTCGGCCGCCTGCGGAGCCGCAGGCGCCACCGGCGGGGCGGGAGGTTGCGGTGCGCGCACGGGAGCGGAAGCCGCCCCCTGATTGGCGGCCAGCATCCTGTCCACGCCGCCCGCATCGATCTTGCGCGCCTCGGCGATGTCGGATTGCGCCTGAGCACCAAGGCCGGACGCTTGATAGGCCATGCCGCGATAGACATGCGCGCGCATCTTTTCGCCGGACGACAGGCCGCCGAGCCAGATCGCCTGTGAAAGATCGGCGATCGCGCCCGATTGTTTACCCAGCATTCGCTGTGCGACGCCGCGCTGATACAGCGCCTTGGCGGATTCCTCCGGACTGAGCTTGGCGTTGGAAAGAGCGGCGGAAAGCTGTTTTACGGCGCCAGCATAATCGCCCTGCGACAGAGCTTGCGTTCCGGCCGAGAGACTGCCGTTTCCCGCGAAGGCCGGCTGACCAACTATCATCATGGCCAGCGAGAATGCGGCGAGCATTATGGGCCGTTTCGGCATGGTCGCCCCTGGGTCACGATGATCCCGCATTGAATCGATCCGGGATCGTAGACGCGTTCGAGTCAGAGCAACAGATTGGGGCAAATCCGCGGCTTTTCACGCCAAAACCCTATTCCACCGTCACCGATTTCGCCAGATTGCGGGGCTGGTCGACGTCCGTGCCCATGAACACCGCCGTATGATACGCGATGAGTTGCACAGGCACCGCGTAAAGGATTGGCGCGATCAGAGGGTGGCACGGCGGAACTCGAATATCGGCTTCGAGTGTGCATCCGATCGACTTGGGATCGGCGTCCGACACGAGGATGATCCTGCCGCCCCGCGCCGCCACTTCCTGCATGTTGGACATGGTCTTGTCGAACAGATCGTCATGCGGCGCGATGACAATGACCGGCACATCCTCGTCGATCAGCGCGATTGGGCCGTGCTTGAG
>JBKJVQ010000243.1:0-7007 GCA_046717125.1 Methyloligellaceae bacterium | reverse complement strand
CATTATCGTGCGCAACGAAAAGCGCATGCTGCAGGAGTCGGTGGATGCGCTGTTCGACAATGGCCGCCGCGGCCGCGTCATCACCGGCGCCAACAAGCGTCCGCTGAAGTCCTTGGCTGACATGCTGAAGGGCAAGCAGGGCCGCTTCCGCCAGAACCTGCTAGGCAAACGTGTCGATTATTCCGGACGCTCGGTCATCGTCGTCGGTCCCGAACAGAAACTCCATCAGTGCGGCCTGCCGAAAAAGATGGCGCTCGAACTGTTCAAGCCGTTCATCTATGCGCGGCTCGATGCCAAGGGTCTGTCCGCCACCGTCAAGCAGGCGAAGAAGCTGGTCGAGAAGGAGAAGCCGGAAGTCTGGGATATCCTCGACGAGGTGATCCGCGAGCATCCGGTGATGCTGAACCGGGCACCGACGCTGCATCGGCTCGGCATCCAGGCGTTCGAGCCGGTGCTGATCGAGGGTAAGGCGATCCAGCTCCATCCGCTCGTCTGCGCGGCGTTCAACGCCGATTTCGACGGCGACCAAATGGCCGTGCACGTTCCGCTGTCGCTCGAAGCGCAGTTGGAAGCCCGTGTGCTGATGATGTCGACCAACAACATCCTGCATCCGGCGAACGGCGCGCCGATCATCGTGCCCAGCCAGGACATCGTGCTCGGCCTCTACTACCTGTCGCTGATCTCCGACAAGGAGCCCGGCGAGGGCATGGCGTTCGGCTCGATGGCCGAGCTGCACCATGCGCTCGATTCCGGCGTCGTGACCCTGCACACCAAGATCAAGGGCCGGTTCCGCACCAACGACGAGAAGGGCAAGCCTCTCAGCCAGATCTTCGACACGACGCCCGGCCGCATGCTGCTTGGCGAGCTGTTGCCGAAGCAGCATCCGATCACCTTCGATCTGGTCAACAAGCTGCTCACCAAGCGTGAGATCTCGGCCATGATCGATGCCGTCTACCGCCATTGCGGTCAGAAGGAGACGGTCATCTTCTGCGACCGGATCATGGCGCTCGGCTTCGCCCATGCCTGCCGCGCCGGCATTTCGTTCGGCAAGGACGACATGGTCATCCCGGACAACAAGGAGCAGATCGTCGGCGAGACGCAGGAGCTCGTGCGCGAATACGAGCAGCAGTACAATGACGGCCTGATCACGCAGGGCGAGAAATACAACAAGGTCGTCGACGCCTGGGCGAAATGCACCGACCGCGTCGCCAAGGAGATGATGGACCGCATCTCCGCCGTCCACATCGACAAGAAGACGGGCCGTGAGAAGCCCATCAATTCGATCTACATGATGGCGCACTCACAGGCCCGCGGCTCCGCGGCGCAGATGAAGCAGCTCGCCGGCATGCGCGGTCTCATGACCAAGCCGTCGGGTGAAATCATCGAGACGCCGATCATCTCGAACTTCAAGGAAGGCCTGTCCGTGCTCGAGTATTTCAACTCGACCCACGGCGCGCGCAAGGGCCTGGCCGACACTGCCCTCAAGACGGCGAACTCCGGCTACCTGACGCGGCGCCTCGTCGACGTGGCTCAGGATTCGATCATCAACGAACAAGACTGCGGCACCAGTGCGGGCATCACCGCGAGCGCCGTGGTCGATTCCGGCGAACTGGTCGTCAGCCTCGGCGCACGCGTTCTCGGGCGCACGGCGCAGGAGGACGTGCACAACCCCTCGACCGGCAAGGTGATCTTGAAGAAGGGCCACCTGATCGGGGAGGCCGATGTCGAGCTGATCGAGAAGGCACAGGTGCAGCAGATCAAGATTCGCTCGGTCCTGACCTGCGATACGCGCAACGGCGTCTGCGCCAAGTGCTACGGGCGCGATCTCGCCCGCGGCACGCCTGTCAACATGGGCGAGGCAGTCGGCGTCATCGCTGCACAGTCCATCGGTGAGCCGGGCACGCAGCTCACCATGCGCACGTTCCATATCGGCGGCACGGCGCAGGTGGTCGACCAGTCCTTCATCGAGTCGAACATCGCCGGCAAGGTGCGCATCCGGAACCGCAACGTCGTCACGGACAGCCAGAAGCGCAAGATCGCCATGGGCCGCAATCTTGCGATTGCGGTGCTCGACGACGACGACAACGAGCGCGCGGTTCACAAGGTGCCGTACGGTACGCATCTGCGCGTTGACGACGGCGACAAGATCAAGCGTGGCCAGCGGCTGGCCGAGTGGGATCCCTACACCCGCCCGGTGCTGACGGAGATCGACGGCATCGCCGATTTCGAAGACCTCGTCGAAGGCATTTCGGTCAACGAGAAGTACGACGAATCGACCGGCATCACGAACCGGGTGATCGTCGACTGGCGCGCCAACACACGAGGGAGCGACCTGAAGCCCGCGATCGCGATCCAAGGCTCGAAGGGCAAGGTCTCCAAGCTCGCACGCGGCGGCGAGGCCCGTTACCTGCTGTCGGTCGATGCGATCCTCTCAGTCGAGCCGGGGCAGGAGGTGAAGGGCGGTGACGTGCTTGCGCGTATTCCGCTCGAAAGCGCCAAAACGCGCGACATCACGGGCGGCCTGCCGCGCGTGGCGGAGCTGTTCGAGGCGCGGCGTCCGAAGGATCACGCGATTATCGCGGAAATCTCAGGCACGGTGCAGATGGGCCGCGACTACAAGAACAAGCGGCGCATTTCCATCGTCCCCGACGATGGCGATCCGATCGAGTACCTGATCCCGAAGGGCCGGCATCTGGCCGTGCAGGAAGGCGACAAGATCGAGAAGGGCGAGTACCTGCTCGACGGCCATCCCGCGCCGCACGACATCTTGGCCATCCGGGGCGTCGAGGATCTCGCCGCCTATCTCGTCAACGAGATCCAGGAGGTCTACCGGCTGCAGGGCGTGACGATCAACGACAAGCATATCGAAGTGATCGTGCGCCAGATGCTGCAGAAGACCGAGGTCGAGGATCCGGGCGATACCGGCTTCCTCAAGGGCGAGCAGGTCGACCGGATCGATTTCGCCGACCGCAACGACGAAGTGAAGGCCGCGAAGGGCAAGCAGGCCACCGGTCAGCCGGTGCTGCTCGGCATTACCAAGGCGAGCCTGCAGACGAAGTCGTTCATCTCAGCGGCCTCGTTCCAGGAGACGACGCGCGTCCTCACCGACGCCGCCGTCATGGGCAAGGCGGACACGCTCGAAGGCCTCAAGGAGAACGTCATTGTCGGCCGGCTGATCCCGGCAGGCACCGGCGGCATGCTCGAACGGCTGAAGATTGTCGCGACCCATCGCGACGATCTCATCGCCGAGGAGCGCGCCAAGGCCGAGGCACTCATGTCCGGAGAAGCCGCGGAGTAGTTACTCCGACGTCGAACCAAGACAGGAAGGGGATCGCATCCATGCGGTCCCCTTCCTGCATTTGGCGGCGACGTGCCGCGGCTTGGAAGCGAAGATACGACGGTTTTACGCCACCCCATGGTTGACGCCGCGACTCTGAGCCGCTAGAACCCGGCAACTTCGCTGCAGGCGGTGGTCGACCTGTTGCGGCGCAATTGTCGCCGCCTTCCTGACCAGACGCTGCCGCACCCGTACCGAGCCACAGTTAGACGCTCACGATCGCCAGGCCGCGCCGGTCCGTCGATCCTCTGTTATTCAGGCCGCCGCGCCCGGTGCGGGCGAGGACGGCCTGTTCGGCGCATGCGAATTGGCGGCGGCTTCTTGCCGCGAGAACATGGATTGAACGGCCGAATGCCGACGATACAACAGCTCATCCGCAAACCGCGCAAAGCGCCGGTCAAGCGGAACAAGGTGCCGGCGATGCAGGCCTGTCCGCAGAAGCGCGGCGTCTGCACGCGCGTTTATACGACGACGCCGAAGAAGCCGAACTCCGCGCTGCGGAAAGTTGCGCGCGTGCGGCTGACGCACGGGCAGGAAGTCACGAGCTACATCCCGGGCGAGGGACACAATCTGCAGGAGCATTCGGTCGTGATGATCCGCGGCGGCCGCGTCAAGGATCTGCCGGGCGTCCGCTATCACATCATCCGTGGCGTGCTCGACACGCAGGGCGTCGCCAAGCGCCGCCAGCGGCGGTCGAAATACGGAGCAAAACGACCGAAATAGGTCCGTTTGCGGAGTATCTCGGGTAAGCAAAGCGCGACCCGGGATCTCGATCCGCAAGCCGTGGATGCCCCGGATCAAGTCCGGGGCCGGCCATGACGAAACTGATAGTTGATCGAAAGTGGCCGGGCTTCCCGGCCATGCCGAGGAAAAGAACGAGATGTCCCGTCGTCGTAAAGCTGACAAGCGCGATATTATTCCCGATCCGAAATACGGGGATGTGGTGCTTACCAAGTTCATGAATTCGATCATGAAGCAGGGCAAGAAGTCCGCGGCCGAAACGATCGTCTATGGCGCTCTCGAACAGGTCGAGCGTAAGGCGAAGCAGAACCCGGTCGACATGTTCCACGAGGCGCTGAAGAACGTCATGCCCGCGCTCGAAGTCCGCTCGCGCCGCGTCGGTGGCGCGACCTATCAGGTGCCGGTCGAGGTGCGCCCGGATCGCCGCCAGGCGCTGGCGATTCGCTGGCTGATCTCGGCCGCGCGCAATCGCAACGAGAACACGATGGTCGAGCGCTTGTCGGGCGAACTGATGGACGCCGCCAACAATCGCGGCACCGCGGTCAAGAAGCGTGAGGACACGCATCGCATGGCCGACGCCAACCGCGCCTTTTCGCACTACCGCTGGTAGCCCGGATCCTCAGAGGCCATTCCCATGCCCCGCACCCACAAGCTCGAGGACTACCGCAATATCGGCATCATGGCCCATATCGATGCGGGCAAGACCACGACCACTGAGCGGATCCTCTATTACACCGGCAAGAGCCACAAGATCGGTGAGGTCCATGAGGGCGCGGCCACCATGGACTGGATGGAGCAGGAGCAGGAGCGCGGCATCACGATCACGTCCGCCGCCACGACTTGCTACTGGAAAGACAAGCGCATCAACATCATCGACACGCCGGGCCACGTCGATTTCACGATCGAAGTCGAGCGCTCTTTGCGCGTGCTCGACGGAGCGGTAGCGCTGCTCGATGCGAACCAGGGCGTAGAGCCCCAGACCGAGACGGTCTGGCGTCAGGCCGACAAGTACGGCGTGCCGCGCATGATCTTCGTCAACAAGATGGACAAGATCGGCGCCGACTTCGTCATGTGTCTCGACATGATCAAATCGCGCCTCGGCGCGAAAATCGCCGTCCTGCAGCTTCCAATCGGTGTTGAGTCAAATTTCGTCGGCGTCATTGACCTCGTCCGCATGAAGGCGATCATCTGGGACGACGAGTCGCTCGGAGCGAGCTTCCACGACGAGGAGATTCCGGCCGATCTGTTGCCCCAGGCGCAGGAATACCGGCAGACCCTGATCGAGACGGCGGTAGATGTCGACGAGGGCGCGATGGAGGCCTATCTCGAAGGCAACGAGCCGGACGAGGCGACGCTCAAGGCGCTGGTCCGCAAAGGCACGATCGCCGCGGCTTTCAATCCGGTTTTCTGTGGCTCGGCGTTCAAGAACAAGGGCGTCCAGCCGCTGCTTGACGGCGTGATCGACTATCTGCCGTCGCCGCTCGACGTACCTGCCATGCAGGGGATTGACGTCAAGACCGAGCAGGAGGTCGTTCGCAGGCCCGCCGACGACGAAGCCCTGTCGATGCTCGCCTTTAAGATCATGAACGATCCGTTCGTCGGTTCACTGACCTTCTGCCGGATTTATTCCGGCAAGGTCGAGACCGGAATGACGCTCCAGAACACTGTCAAGGAGAAGAAGGAGCGCATCGGCCGCATGCTCCTGATGCACGCGAACCATCGCGAGGACATCAAGGAAGCCTACACCGGCGACATCGTCGCGCTGGCCTCGCTGAAGGACACGACGACCGGCGACACGCTATGCGATCCGTCCAAGCCTGTGATCCTCGAACGCATGGAATTTCCGGAGCCGGTCATCGAGGTCGCGGTAGAGCCGAAGACCAAGGCCGATCAGGAGAAGCTCGGCGTCGCGCTGCACCGTCTGGCGCAGGAAGATCCGTCCTTCCGCGTTTCCGTGGATCACGAGTCCGGCCAGACGCTCATCAAGGGCATGGGCGAGCTTCACCTCGACATCATCGTCGATCGCATGAAGCGTGAGTTCAAGGTCGAGGCCAATGTCGGCGCGCCGCAGGTCGCCTATCGCGAAACGCTGACCAAGCCGTCCTACGTCGATTACACGCACAAGAAGCAGACTGGCGGCTCGGGCCAGTTCGCCCGCGTCAAGCTGGAGATCGAGCCGGGCGAGCCTGGGTCGGGCTATGTGTTCGAGTCGAAGGTCGTCGGCGGCAACGTGCCGAAGGAATACGTCCCGGGCGTCGCCAAAGGCATTCAGAGCGTCATCGATACGGGCGTGCTTGCGGGATTCCCCGTGCTCGACGTCAAGGTGGCGCTGGTCGACGGCGCCTATCACGATGTGGATTCGAGCGTGATGGCCTTCGAGATCGCGAGCCGCGCGGCGTTCCGCGAAGGCGCGGCGAAGGCCGGGCCGAAGCTGCTCGAACCGATCATGGCGGTCGAGGCCGTGACGCCGGAAGAATATGTCGGCGGCATCATCGGGGACTTGACCTCCCGCCGGGGACAGGTTCGCGGACAGGAGATGCGCGGCAACGCGGTCGTGGTCCAGGCCATGGTCCCGCTCGCCAACATGTTTGGCTACGTCAATACGCTGCGCTCGATGAGCCAGGGCAGGGCGCAGTTCACAATGCAATTCGACCACTACGCGCAGGTGCCGCAGGCGGTCGCAGACGAAGTTCAGGCGAAGTTCGCCTGACAATCACAAAAGCCAATTCGTGCGCATACGGATGATCCGTAGTTGCACAGACGACATCAGTATCGCAGCTCAGAGACGAATGGAGAGGCCCCGATGGCCAAGGCGAAATTTCAGCGGAACAAGCCGCATTGCAACATTGGGACGATCGGTCATGTCGATCATGGCAAGACGTCGTTGACGGCGGCGATCACGAAGGTTTTGGCCGAGACGGGCGGGGCG
>JBKJVQ010000242.1:0-2511 GCA_046717125.1 Methyloligellaceae bacterium | reverse complement strand
GTCGAGCAGATCGGCAGTCCGATCCGGCGGCCACAGGTCCAGCGCGCGACGTTGATCGGCCTCGGCCTCAACAAGATGCACAAGCGGCGCACGCTGAAGGATTCGCCGCAGGTGCGCGGCATGATCGCCAAGATCGCGCATCTCGTGCGCGTGGTCGAAGACAAGAAGGCTTAAGGGCACGGACATGCGTTTGAATGAACTCAAGGACAACCCCGGCGCAAACAAGGCGCCCAAGCGCCTGGGCCGTGGTCCCGGCTCCAGCAAGGGCAAGACCGGCGGCCGTGGCGTCAAGGGTCAGAAATCCCGATCGGGCGTGGCGATCAAGGGCTTTGAGGGCGGCCAGATGCCGATCCACATGCGCCTGCCGAAGCGCGGCTTCAATAATCCGTTCTCCAAGGATTTCAACGAGGTCAATCTCGGCCGCGTCCAGGAGGCTATCGACGCGGGCAAGCTCGATCCGTCGAAGCCCGTTACGGCGGCGGCGTTGCGCGAGGCCGGAGTCATCCGCCGCGACCGGGACGGCGTGCGCCTTCTCGGCAATGGCGAGCTGAAGGCGAAAGTCGCGTTCGACATTGCAGGCGCATCCGCAGGCGCGCGCAAGGCGGTCGAGGCCGCGGGCGGCTCGCTGAAACTGCCTGAAAGCAAAGACGACGCCAAGTCGGCAAAGGGCAAGGCCAAGGCAGAAAAAGACAAGTCGGCCAAGGGCAAGCCTGGCGGGGAAAAGTCCGACGCTGAAGAGCCAACCAAGGAAAAGAAGGCCAAGCCCGCCAAAGCAAAGCAGGAAACAGCGGAAGAAGCTGAAGCCGAGAAGCCCGCCAAGGCAAAGAAGCCGAAAAAGGCCGACGCCCCCGACGAGGGCTCGGAAGGCTAGCTGTCGTGCGCCGGGACATGCCCGGACACCGCAGCCTGGAGTAATCGCATGGCATCTGCCGCTGAACAGCTCGTATCGAATCTGAATTTCGCCGCCTTCGCGAAGGCGGACGAGCTGAAGCGCCGCATCTGGTTCACGCTCGGCGCGCTCATCATCTATCGGCTCGGCACCTATATTCCGCTGCCGGGCATCAACCCGGATGCACTGGCGGAGGTCTTCCGTCAGAACTCGTCCGGAATTCTGGGCATGTTCAACATGTTCGCCGGCGGTGCGGTCGGGCGCATGGCGATCTTCGCATTGAACATCATGCCGTACATCTCGGCCTCGATCATCATCCAGCTGATGACCACGGTCTCGCCGCATCTTGAGCAGCTCAAGAAGGAAGGCGAGCAGGGCCGTAAGCAGATCAATCAGTATACGCGCTACGGCACGGTCCTTTTGGCGACTGTGCAGGGCTACGGCATCGCCGTCGGCCTGGAAGGCGCAGGCAACGTCGTCATCGATCCGGGCTGGTTCTTCCGCATCACGACCGTCATCACGCTGGTCGGCGGCACCGTGTTTCTCATGTGGCTCGGCGAGCAGATCACGGCGCGCGGCGTAGGCAACGGCATCTCGCTGATCATCTTCGCCGGCATCGTCGCCGAGTTGCCGTCGGCCCTGATCGGCACGCTGGAGCTCGGGCGGCAGGGGGCGTTGTCCACGCCGCTCATTCTTCTGCTCCTGGCGATGGCGATCGTCGTCGTCGCCTTCATCGTCTACATGGAGCGGGCGCAACGGCGACTGCTGATCCAGTATCCCAAGCGCCAGGTTGGCAACCGCATGTTCCAGGGCGATGCCTCGCATCTGCCGCTGAAGCTAAACACAGCGGGCGTCATCCCGCCGATCTTTGCGTCGTCGCTGTTGCTGCTGCCGGTCACGGTCGCGAACTTCAACACAGGCGGCGGCCCGGAATGGCTCAACACGATCACGGTCGCGCTTGGCCATGGCCAGCCGCTCTACATCGCGTTCTACGTGTTCCTGATCGTATTCTTCGCCTTCTTCTACACTGCCGTCGTATTCAATCCGAAGGACACGGCCGACAACCTGAAGAAGTATGGCGGCTTCGTTCCAGGTATCCGTCCCGGAGAACGCACGGCGGAATATATTGACTATGTGCTCACCCGCATCACGGTCGCCGGCGCCGCCTACCTCGCCCTTGTCTGCGTACTGCCCGAACTGCTCATTTCTTACGCCGCCGTGCCGTTCTATTTCGGTGGCACCTCGCTTCTGATCGTTGTCAGTGTGACCATGGACACGGTTGCGCAGGTGCAAAGCCATCTGCTTGCCCATCAGTACGAGGGCCTGATCAAGAAGGCGAAGCTGAGAGGGACGCGACGGCGGTGAATCTGATCCTTCTGGGACCGCCGGGCGCTGGTAAGGGCACGCAGGCCAAGCTGATCGCGGAGCGAAGGGGTCTCGTGCAGCTTTCCACCGGCGACATGCTGCGTGCCGCCGTCGCCGAGGGTTCGGAGATCGGCAAGGTCGCGGGCGCGGTCATGGCGAAGGGCGAGCTTGTCTCGGACGAGATCGTCATTGGTATCATCTCGGATCGGATCGAGAAGGACGATTGCCAGAGCGGCTTCATCCTCGACGGCTTCCCC
>JBKJVQ010000241.1:0-7484 GCA_046717125.1 Methyloligellaceae bacterium | reverse complement strand
GGCCGAAGCGGTGGTTTGCGCCGCCCCCTGCCCTGACGGCATATTTCTCGAAGACGCGCAGGCCGGGTGTCGTCTTGCGCGTGCAGCAGACGCGCGCCGGCAGATCCCCGATCGCATCGGCGAACGCGCGTGTCATCGTCACGATGCCCGACAGATGGCCGAGGAAATTGAGCGCGACTCGCTCCGCCGACAGCAGCGCGCGAGAACAGCCGTCGATGCGCGCGATGACTTCGCCTGAGCCAACGCGGCTGCCGTCTGAAATGAGAACCGCAAAATTCACTTCGGGATCGAGCTGTGCGAACGCCTCACGGGCCAAATTCAGCCCCGCAACGACACCCGCTTCCCGCGCTACGATGTTGGCGGCGCCCCGCGCATCCGCATCGATGATCGCGTCGGTCGTGATGTCGCCTGCGAGACCGAGATCCTCCGCAAGCGCGGCGCGTACCGCATCACGCACGAGATGCGGCGGTAGATGATCGTCAAAGGCGGTTTGCTTCATGTGCCGAAAGCGACGTGCACGACTTGGCCGCTGCCCGAGGCCGAAACGTCGCGCGCGATGGCGTCGGCCTCGGCGAGCGTGATGCGCGTGCGATGGTGGAAGCTCTTAAGGGCGCGAGGAAAATCTGAACGGCGATGCGCGCCGCGGCTCTCCTCGCGCTGAAGCGCGGCAGCCGCGATCAGCTTGGCGCTGGTCAGCATGTTGGAAAATTCGAGATTGTGACCCGCGCCGCGCTCCAGTTCGAGAATGGTGGACAGCGCACGCACGACCCCCTCCCGCTCGCGGATGATGCCCAGTTCGGTCGCCATGACCTTGCGCAGCCTGGCGCGGTCGGACTCGCCGCCGGCACGTGACCCCATTGCGATGGCCGGGATGCGCGAACGGCGCGCATCCCGGGACGGCATTTGGCCAGCAATATCGTCGGCGATCCGCGCACCGAACACTACAGCTTCCAGAAGCGAATTGGACGCCAGCCGGTTAGCCCCATGCGCGCCTGTCGACGCCACTTCGCCGCAAGCCCATAGCCTGTCGATCGTTGTCCGCCCGTTGGCGTCGGTCAGAATGCCGCCCATGTGGTAATGCGCAGCCGGAGCGACCGGGATAAGGTCCGTCGTCGGATCGATGCCTGCGGACATGCAAGCGGCATAGACGGTCGGAAAAACTTCCGGCACACGCGCGCCGATCGCGGCACGGCAGTCGAGATATGCGCCCCGTCCCGCCATGACCTCGCGATACACCGCTTCCGCGACGACATCGCGTGGCGCGAGCTCCGCCAAGGGGTGACGTTCGGCAAGAAAGCGCACGCCTAACCCATTGACGAGAATCGCGCCTTCCCCGCGCAAAGCCTCGGTCGCGAGCGGCGCAGGATCGCATCCGATGGCGATTGCGGTCGGGTGAAACTGCACGAACTCGACGTCGGACAGGACCGCGCCCGCGCGCGCGGCCATGGCGAGGCCTTCGCCCCTGGCCTGCGGCGGATTGGTGGTCACGGCGAAGAGCTGGCCCGCTCCGCCGGTCGCGAGCACCACCGCACGTGCACGGACGAGATGTCCGGGGCGCGCATCGTCGTCATCGGCCGGCCAGATGCGTACGCCAGTGGCGCGGCCGTCACCCATCGCGATCTCGCGCGCCGACCAGCCCTCCAGCACCCGGATCGATGGCGTCGCGCGAACGGCATGCACGAGAGCCGCCATGATCGCGCGGCCGGCCGTGTCGCCTTTGACGCGTGCGATGCGCCGCGCCGCATGCGCCGCCTCGCGCGACAGCATGAGCTTGCCTTCGATGTCACGGTCGAACGGAACGCCGTAGCGCAGCAGATCTTCGATCCGGCCGCGCGCCTCGCGTGTCAACAGTCGCACGACAGCCTCGTCGCACAGGCCGGAGCCCGCCTCGATCGTATCGGCGGCGTGATCCTCAGGCGTGTCGCCTTCGCCGATCGCCGCGGCAATGCCGCCCTGCGCCCAGACGCTGGATGCGCCGTCGCCGAGCGGGCCCGCGGATACGACGGTGACAGGCATCGGCGCGAGCTTGAGCGCCGTGAACAGGCCGGCGAGACCTGCGCCGACGATCACGACGTCGCCCTGCTCGACCTGCGTCGCGGGGTGAACTGGCTTGCGTTCGGTATTGGTCATCGGCACCCGTTTCTGTCACCGACCTCGCCGCGCTCCCCCGGTTTGACCGGGGGACCCATCCCAGAAGTGGGTGGCCCGGTCGAGCCGGGCCACGTCGCCTTCGCGTGGCAAGCTCACCCCTAATGCGTCAGGTTGATCATGCGCTCGACCGCGCGCCTTGCCCTGGAAGCCACGAGCGGATCGATCGTGACCTCCTCCTTCATGAAGACCAGGGAGTCGAGGATGCCTTTCAGCGTAATCCGCTTCATATGCGGACAGAGATTGCACGGCCGTACGAACTCGACATTCGGGTTCTCAACCGCAACATTGTCCGACATCGAACATTCGGTCACCATCAGCACCTTCCTCGGCTGATGCTGCTCGACATAAGCGATCATGCCGGAGGTCGAGCCGGTGAAATCGGCTTCCGCCAGCACATCGGGCGGGCACTCGGGATGGGCGATGATCTTCACGCCGGGCTCGGCCTCGCGGTAGGCGCGCAGCTCCTCGGCCGTAAAGCGCTCATGCACCTCGCAATGGCCCTTCCAGGCGATGATCTCGACATCGGTCTGGCCGGCCACATATTTCGCCAGATACTCATCCGGCAGAAACAGAACGCGCGGCACGCCGAGCGACTCGACCACCTTCACCGCGTTCGATGAAGTGCAGCAGATATCCGTCTCCGCCTTAACGTCCGCCGACGTGTTGACGTAGCTGACGACCGGCACGCCGGGATACGCCTCCCGCAGAAGGCGCACGTCCTGGCCCGTGATCGACGACGCGAGCGAACAGCCGGCCCGGGCGTCAGGGATCAGCACCGTCTTGTTAGGATTGAGCAGCTTTGACGTCTCGGCCATGAAGTGCACGCCACCCTGCACAATGATCTCGGCATCGGCTTTGGCGGCTTCGCGCGCGAGTTGAAGCGAATCGCCCACGACGTCGGCGACGCAATGTAAAATCTCCGGCGTCATGTAGTTGTGCGCCAGCACGACCGCGTTGCGCGTCCGCTTCAGATCGTTGATCGCCTTGATGATCGGCGCATAGGCAGGCCACTCGATCGCGGGGATGACGCGCGCGACCTTCTCGTAGAGATGCGCGGTTTCGCGCGCGACCTCCGCCGTATAGGCGAGGTCGGGCAGCGGCAGTACGCCATGGCGGCGCGCGGCGTCCGTAGCCGTCCTGCCGGCTGAGCCCGGAATGTGCTCGGAAATGGACATCGACGTCGCCTCCTCGACCCGCCAGAGACTTATGCTCCGACTGAGCATATGTAGGGTGCAAAAACATCCGGCACAAGGCCGGCCCTTGTTTCGTGGCGACAGTCTAACCTGTCATGTGCCTGTTATATGAACTCTCGATGCCCGATGAAAGTCCCGAGTCGCGGAGATGTGAGGCGCATCGTCGTGCGTGAGCGCAACCGACGCCGCAACGCACTCTGCGCTTTTGCTGTTTGCATCATCTCCTCCGAAAAGCGGTGACCACTTTTCGGGATGATGCTCTAACCCCGCGCCGACTTGACGCGCAACCCCGCTGAAGCCCGTTCCAGCACGACCTCGCGGCGGAAACGATAGAGCCGCGCGGGGCGGCCGCCCGTACTGCCGCTGATGTCGCCTGTCGGCTCAACCAAGCCTGCGCCCTCCACGAGCCTGCGAAAATTTTGCTTGTGCAGCTTGACGCCTGATATCGCTTCGACAGTCTCCTGGAGATCGGTCAACGTGAACGAATCCGGCATCAGCTCGAACACGAGGGGCCGATATTTCAGCTTTCCCCGCAGACGGCCCATAGCGGTCGCGAGAATACGGCGGTGATCATAGGCCATGACACGGCCGGGCCTTTTCAGCCCCGGCCAGTCTTTGGCTGAGGAACGGCCGTCGCGCTCCGCCTCCTCGACCAGACCCGCGCCATAGAGAAGTTCGTAGCGGTCGAGCACTTTTTCCTCGTCCCAGCCGCTGGCGGCGTCGTTTGAGCGGCCTATGCCGAAACACCAGGTCAGGCGATCCTTGCGCGACATCGCGCGACTGGCCTCATGCGCGAGCGGCGGCTTGCGAGCCCAGGATCGCAATCTCGGTTCGATATCCCTGGCGAGAACCGCGGGCTCGCCAGCACGTAAGTCCTCCCACCGAAAATAGACGTACCACGGCATCCAGTGCGCACCCTTCAGCGCCTCGTCCGGAACCAGCGGCGCGAGGGCGAGATACCCCACCGACATCAGATGCGGCGTCACATCGCCGGGCCGCGCGTGACGTCCCCGATCGCCGAACGTATAGAGCTGCTCGACATAGCCCAGCTCGAGCCCGGTCTGCGTCCGCACCCAGTCGCGCAGGCCCATTTCGAGCGTGCGATGCTCGGCCGGGTTAAAGGGGCCTGACGGCAGAGCCTCGGGGTCTCCGTCCTGCGCCGGAGACAGAACCAGGATGTGCGGCTCCCCATCCCGCAGAGAAACGATAGCGGCGTTAAGGTTGAGCTCGACCTGTGGCGCCGCGAGCTGCGCGCGCACGGATCAGGCCGCGCGGTTGAGCGGCAGGGAGAACACGTCGGCCTCGACGGCCACGCGGCCGCGACCGATTTCCTCCACCGCCGCCATCATGCGTCCCTCACGCGCGAGCGCCGCGTCGCCGAGCGAAACGAGGAGACGATTGGGATATGCGGTCGGCGATGCGTCCCTCAGCGCGCGGGCGATGGCGCGCTCGTCCGCGTCCTCGACGATGGCGCAGAGCGCAATGAAGGCCGCGGCGGTCGACCGGCTGATGCCCGCCCAGCAGTGGATGAGCATCGGCGCCTGCCGATCCCACTCCTGAACAAACTGAATCAGCTCGGCGACATGCTCGGCGCAGGGCACCACCAGCCCGTGCTGGATGTCGCAGATGTCGTTCATGGCGAGGCGCAGATGCTGCCCGCGCGGAATGCGCCGAGGCGTCGCGACATCGGTCTCGCCGTTGATAAGCGTGATGAGATGCGAGACGTGGGCGCGCTCGACGGTGTGTTCGACGGCGCTGAGCGGTGTGACGTAAATGGCGGTCATGGATGCTTCTTATCGCTTCGGTGTCGCACCCTTATGTCGCAAGGCGGCGGAAGCAATCAAGATAGCGTGCCTGCGCGATCGAAGCCGGTAGCGGTTCTTTGAGTTTCAGCTCTAGGATTTTCGCGGGGTCGATGCCTCTGGGCGCACCGAAAAACTGCCGGGCTTCGGTCTCCGAGAATCCGGCGAGCCGGACCGCTTCGAAGTACGCCGCCATCTTGTCCGCGCGCTTCACCAGCGTCGTGACGGTCGCCGGCGGTGTGGCGGGAAGACCGAAACGGAGGTGAATCGCTTCCTGCAATCGGCCCTCGAACTGCTTGTAATCATAGCTAAGCGCCGCCTTGAACGGGCTGATCATATCGCCGATGACGTACTCGGGCGCATCGTGCAGCAGCGCGACCAGCCGCCAGCCATTCGGCAGGTCCGGCTGCAGCGCGCGTACGAGGCGTTCGACCAGAAGGCTGTGCTCGGCGACCGAGAATGCATGCGCACCGGTCGTCTGCCCGTTCCAGCGGGCGACGCGCGCGAGACCATGGGCAATGTCCTCGATCTCGATGTCGAGCGGCGACGGGTTGAGCAGGTCAAGCCGTCTGCCGCTCAGCATCCGCTGCCATGCGCGGGGTGTTCTAGGCATTGCGGCCAAGCCTCATGTCCCGGCAAGCGGCATGGCGGTGACAAGAGACGATATGGTCATTCACCATCCCCACAGCCTGCATGAACGCGTAAACGATGGTCGGGCCGACGAACTTAAAGCCGCGCGCTTTCAGGTCTTTCGAGATCTCGCGAGACAGAGGCGTTTCGGCCGGAATTTCGCTGTGCGCCGTGAACCGGTTGTCGATCCGCGCGCCACGCACATGCTCCCATAGGAACTGGGAGAAGCCCGGACCCTTCTCCTGAATGCCGAGCCAGGCGCGCGCCGACAGCACCGCGCCCTCGATCTTCATCCGGTTGCGGACGATCCCGGCGTCCTGCATCAGAAGCTCGATCTTCCGCGCGTTGTAGCGGGCGATCTTTTCCGGCGCGAAATCATCGAACGCGCGGCGGAAGTTCTCGCGCTTTCTGAGAATCGTAATCCAGGACAGGCCCGCCTGGAATCCGTCGAGAACGAGCTTCTCGTACAGCGCCCGATCGTCATATTCGGGCACGCCCCATTCAGTGTCGTGATAGGCGACGTAAAGCGGATCGCTGCCGGGCCATGAACAGCGGACAGGTTCGCCGCTCACGCAGCCTGCCCCGCGCCGGGCACGGCGAACCGCGCCCAGACAGGCTGGACCAGCGCAATCGGCACACCTTGTGCCGTCAGCGCTGCGCCGAGCGAAAGTGCGTCCGCCGCGCGGTCGAGCCGGACCATCGCCAGACCGTCCTGACCCGCCGACGAGCCCATGGTGCCGATCGCAACGCCGTCGGCTTCGATGGCAGCGCCGAACGCCGGGAGCGCGGCCTCGCCCCGCACCGGGACGATGCGGTTCCGCGCCGTACCGCGATGCTCCATGCGCGACACGACTTCCTGTCCGACGAAGCAGCCCTTCCTGAAATCGACGCCATTGAGTTGGTCGAGATCGGCCTCATGCGGAAACGCATCGCCGAACGCATAGTCCTTGCCACCCTCCGGAACACCGAGGCGGATGCGATGCGCCTCCCAGTCCCGCATGTGCGCGCTCGTTTCGATCACGTTCTGGCCAATAACCCGGCAGCCCAGCGCTTCCAGTCGTGGATCGGGCGGCCCGATGGGTGTGCCGGTATCGCCCCAGGCGACCACCACCATGCGATCAGTCGAGATATCGTCGATCTCGATTTTCGCCCGCAGTCGGTAGAACTTCAGCCGCTTGACGAGCGCTTCGGTTTGATCGCGCTCGCAATCGAGGACGACGGCATCGCCCTCTACAAACATGAGAAAATCGAACAGGATTTTGCCCTGCGGTGTGAGCAGCGCGCCGTAGGAGGGAGCTTCCGGGCTGAGGGTCCGCACATCGCAGGTGACGAGGCCCTGCAGGAAGTCGCGCACGGTTTCGCCGGCAAGGCGGACGACGCCACGATCCATCAGCACGGCGTAAGGCAATGAGAACTCCGATGCTTGCAACCTGTTACGCGCTTATTTAAGCGGTCGAGATATGGCACGAGCGGGTGGAGCGGGCAAAGTGGCGGAGACCTTCGACCTCGTCGTTAAGAGCGGGACCGTCGTGAACCAGGACGGCGAAGGCGAGACGGATATCGGCGTCCGGACCGGCCGCATCGTCCATATCGGGAAGATCGCGCGCGAGGCCGCGGGACGCGTGATCGACGCGCGCGGCCTGCATGTCCTGCCCGGCGTGATCGATACACAGGTGCATTTCCGCGAGCCCGGCCTGACGCACAAGGA
>JBKJVQ010000240.1:0-3953 GCA_046717125.1 Methyloligellaceae bacterium | reverse complement strand
GAGCAGACCAATCTTCTCGCTCTGAACGCGACCATCGAGGCGGCGCGGGCCGGCGCCGCGGGACGCGGCTTCGCGGTCGTCGCATCCGAAGTAAAGAACCTCGCCGACCAGACGGCGCGCGCGACGGAAGAAATCAAGCAGCAGATTAACGCGATCCAGTCGTCGACTCAGGGCGCTGTCCACGCGATACAGGGCGTCGTCCATTCCATGAGCGACGTCAACGCGCACACGCAGGACATCGCCACGGCGGTGGATCAGCAGACCTCCGCCAGGGCAGAGATTTCGAACAGCATTCGCCACGCGGCATCCGGGGCGCAGGATGTCGTCATGTCGCTGCCGGCGCTGACCAACGCCGTCGACCAGACCAGCCAGTCGGCCTCAAGCATGCTTACCATGAGCCACGACCTCGGCGGCCAGTCCGCTGAGCTGAAGGCGCTCGTCGAGAAATTCCTGCACGAGGTTGCCGCTTAGCGTCTGAATACACCGCGCCCGCGCGGAATGAGCGGCGGCGGGTTCGGCAGCACTTGGCGATACGCGCCCCAGACGCACACGTCGCGCCATGCGCAGCCCGCGCGATCGCAGACGCGGCGATAATTGCATTCGCGGCAGCGCTCGCGCGGGCCGCAGCGTCCGCCTTCACACATCTTGATCGTCTGGCAGTCGCGGATGGTCAGCGCGTCGGACGGGCTTGCGCCGAGCGACAACAGCATCGCGGCAATCAGGAGAGCCGACTTCGCCATTTGCACTCCAAGCGTCAGCCCGCGGCGGCGCGCTTTTTCTCGACCGGCCGCACCAGCGCCGAATAATCGTCCATCAGCAGGCGCGTGATGTCTCCGACCTCGAACGGCGCATCGCCGATCTCCGCCACAGGCGTCACCTCGGCCGCCGTGCCGGTGATGAAGCACTGCTCAAAGCCCTTCATCTCATCCGGCATGATCGCCCGCTCGATCACGTCGATGCCGCGTTCCTTCGCCAGCCCGATAACCGTGCGCCGCGTGATGCCGTCGAGGAAACAGTCCGGGTCGGGGGTATGGATCGCTCCGTCCTTGACGAAAAAAATGTTCGCGCCCGTCGTCTCGGCGATCCGGCCGCGCCAGTCGAGCATCAGCGCGTCGGCATAGCCCGCGCGTTCGGCCCGATGCTTTTCGATCGTGCAGATCATGTAGAGGCCGGTCGCCTTCGCTTTCGACGGCGCGGTGCGGGGATCGGGCCGGCAATAGGCTGCGCGGGTGACGCGCAGCCCTTTGAGCCGCGCCTCCGGATCGAAATACGATCCCCAGTCCCAGGCGGCGATGGCGACGTTGACTGTCGTTTTCAGCGCCGAAATCCCCATCTGCTCGCTACCGCGCCAGGCGATGGGCCGCACATAGCCATCGATGAGATTGTTGGCGCGCACCGCCTCGTTGCAGGCGGCGTCGATCTGCGCTGGCGTCCAAGGAATCTGAAAGTCGAGAATTTCTGCCGATGCGAACAGCCGCTCGGTATGTTCGCCCAGCTTGAAGATCGCACGGTCGTAGACCCGCTCGCCCTCGAACACCGCGCTGCCATAGTGGAGCGCATGCGTCAGGACGTGAATCTTCGCGTCCGCCCAGGGCAGGATTTCGCCGTTAAACCAGATGAATCCGTCGCGCTGGTCGAAAGGCGGTGCCATGTTTCAACTTTAGCAGGCTGGACGGGGGATTTGCGGAAATTGGCTTCGAGGAGTATCAATGGCCCGAAATTAAGTCAACATGACTGACATAAATGGACAGACGATGAGCGTCACCTCGTCCGGCGCGCCCGACGCTTCGGATGGGCGCGAAAATCTGAGCGAAGACGCGCTGTTCGAGTTCGCCGAGCTGCTGTTTTTCGCGTACCGCGATTTCATCGGCGATCCCGACGCACTGCTGGCGGAAGACGGGTTTGGGCGCGCGCATCACCGCGTGCTGCATTTCGTGAACCGTTATCCCGGCATGCGCGTCGCGGGCCTGCTCGACATTCTCAACATCACCAAGCAGAGCCTCGGCCGCGTCCTGAAGCAGCTCGTCGATCGCGGGTATATCGAGCAGCAGGCCGGCGACAGCGACCGGCGCGAGCGCCGTCTTTACGCAACCGACAGGGGCAGGGCACTTGCAGAGCGCCTCGCCGCGCCACAGCTGCGCCGGTTGGCGCGTGCGCTTGCGATGGCGCCGGACGACAATGAGGCGGTGCGCGCGTTCCTCGCCGCCATGAAGGGCGATGACGACGCAAGCGCGATCCGCCCCCGCGATGACTCAGACCGCGGGGCGATCGCCGGATGAGCGCGCGCGACGATCCGCTTTCGCCGCAGGACGATGCGGCTCACCTCCTCGTCGTCGACGACGACATGCGCATCCGCGAGCTCCTTGCGCGCTATCTCGCCGATCATGGGTTTCGCGTTACGACCGCGGTCGACGCTGCAAGCGCGCGGGCGGCGATGCGCGGCCTCGCCTTCGATCTCGCCATTCTCGACGTGATGATGCCGGGCGAGACCGGGCTCGAGTTCGCGGCCTGGCTGAAGCAGCAGTCACCGCTGCCGATCCTGATGCTGACCGCCCGCGCGGAACCCGAGGACCGCATCAAGGGACTGGAGACGGGCGTCGACGATTATCTCCCCAAGCCGTTCGAGCCCCGCGAGCTTCTGCTGCGGATCAACAATGTCCTGAGGCGCGGGCGCGGGACTGCGGCCGCTTCAGGGACCGGCGACGAGCTTCGCATGGGTCCGTTCACGTTCCACGTGGCGCGGGGCGAACTTCGCCGCGAGGGCGAGTCGATCCGTCTGACCGAACGCGAACGCGAATTGCTGCGCCAGTTCGCGGCGCGGGCCGGGGCGCCAATCGCCCGCCATGAACTTGCCAAGGAAGGCGGCTCTGCTGGCGAGCGCGCCGTTGACGTGCAGATCAACCGGCTTCGGCGTAAGATAGAGAAGGATCCTGCAAACCCGGTCTATCTCCAGACCGTCCGCGGCAAGGGCTACGTTCTGCATACGGACTGATGAGCGCCACCGGACATATCGAGACGGTCGAACGAGCCGCGCCGCCTCCTGCGCCCACGCCATTCCAGGCTGCGCTGGAAGAGGCGGGCCGTTTCACCGCCCGCGCCTGGAGCTGGGTCGTGCGCCAGATGCCGAAAGGCCTGTATGCGCGCGCCCTCATCATCATCATCGCGCCGGTCGTGCTGCTTCAGTCCGTCGTCACGCTCGTTTTCATGGAGCGGCACTGGCAAACGGTGACGCAGCGCCTTGCCACGGGCACGGTGCAGGACATCGCCATGCTGATCGACGTCTTCGAGAACTATCCGTATACCGATGAATATGAAGGCATAATCCGCATGGCGCAGGAAAATCTGGGCCTGTCAGTGCAGATCATGCCGGCGGGCGAATTGCCGGCGGCGCGGCCCAAGCCGTTCTTCGGCATACTTGACACCGCGCTGTCCGACGAAATCAGCGACAAGATCGGGCGCCCATTCTGGATCGACACGGTTGGCCGCTCCAACCTCGTCGAGATCAGGGTCAAGCTCGACGACGCGATCTTCCGCGTCGTGACCAAGCGCAGCCAGACCTACGCCTCAAATTCGCACATCTTCCTGTTCTGGATGCTCGGCACCTCGCTCGTGCTCCTGACGATCGCGGTCCTGTTCCTGCGCAACCAGATCAAGCCGATCCTGCGTCTGGCCGATGCGGCGGACGGATTCGGCAAGGGCCGTCCCGTATCGCCCGATTTCCGGCCGCGGGGCGCGCGCGAGGTGCGCAAGGCCGCTTTCGCCTTCATTGAAATGCGCAACCGCATCGAGCGCTATGTCGAGCAGCGCACGACCATGCTGGCCGGCGTCAGCCACGATCTGCGTACCATCCTCACGCGCTTCAAGCTCGAACTCGCGATGCTGGGCGACGGACCGGAAATTCGGGCCCTGCGGGGCGACGTCGACGAAATGCAGTCGATGCTCGAGGATTACAT
>JBKJVQ010000239.1:0-3162 GCA_046717125.1 Methyloligellaceae bacterium | reverse complement strand
CACGGTGGCTGCCGCGAGCAGCAGCCGATAGGCGGCAAAGACGTCCAGCCGGTGTCCGCCGAGAAACCGCAGAAAGTACTTGATGGTGAGGTAGCCGACGCCGGCCGACACGATCGTGCCGGCGGCCATCGCCTGCCACGCGGCCGGCGGCACCGTCATGTGGCGCAACTCGAGCGCTTCCTTGGCGGCCGCGGCGACCATTGCGGGGATCGCGAGCAGAAATGTGAATCTCGCAGCCGCATCGCGGCGGACGCCCAGGAACATGCCCATGGCGATGGTCGAACCGGACCGTGACATGCCCGGGATGAGAGCCGACGCCTGCGCGCAACCGATCAGCACTGCGTCCGTCCAGCGGAGGTCGACTTCCGTACGCCGGCGTTCGCCGATGCGTTCCGCGATAAGCATAGCCACGGCGCCAACGCTGAGGGCGGCGGCGGCCACCGCCGGAGACCTGAGGACGTTCTCGATGTAGTCGTTGAATGCAATCGCGACGATGACGACCGGTACGGTGCCGATCACGATCAGGCGCGCCATCCGTGCGGACGGCCCGGCATCGGACGACAGCGCCGACGGCAGAGAACGCACCATCGCGATGATCTCCGCGCGGAAAAATGCCACGATGGCCGCCAGCGTGCCGACGTGAAGGGCTACGTCGAAGGCGAGCGCGTATGCCGGCGACATCTCCCACCCGAAAAACATGCGCGCCAGGATCAGGTGAGCGGAGCTCGAGACCGGCAGAAACTCCGTCAGCCCCTGGATCGCACCGAGCAGTATGGCGGCCGCAGTGCTCACGAACGCCTGGAGGCCGGCGTCAGGAGGCGCGACGCCGGCCCGGCCGCGTCGCCGTCGGCGCCGCCGCGGGTTGTCCCTTCAGCGGCTTGCGCCCCTGGAACATGATCGCGAGCGACGCCGCAATGAAGACCGTCGAATAGGTGCCGCTGATGATCCCGACGAGCATGGTGAAGGCAAAGCCTTTGAGCACTTCCCCGCCAAAGAGGTACAGGGCGATCACGCTCAAGAGGGTCGTGCCGGCGGTGATCACCGTCCGTGAGAGCGTCTGGTTCACCGCGGTATTCACGATCGTCGTCAGATTGTCGCGCCGCATGGAGCGCATGTTCTCGCGAACGCGATCGAAAACGACGATGGTGTCGTTCACCGAGTAGCCGGTGATCGTGAGCAGTCCGGCGACGACGTTCAGTGTGATGTCGTAGCGGAAGAATGCAAGGAACGCGAGACAGATGAGCAGGTCGTGCAGCGTCGCAATCACGGCGCCGACCGCGAAACTGAACTGGAAGCGCAACGAGATATACGCAAGGATCCCCGCCATCGCCAGCACTGTCGCCATCAGCCCCTGCTTGCGCAACTGCTCACCGACGACCGGACCGACGATTTCAGTGCCGATGACCTGGAACGTTCCGAGGTTCGCCTGCTGGAGCGTCGTCACGACCTTATCGGCTTCGCGGCTCAGATCCGCGCCGACCTCCGCACCGGTGCGCTTGACGCGGATCAGGATCTCGTTGTTTGCCCGCGGGCCATATTCCAGTACCACCGCATCCCCGCCGAACAGATTCCTGATCGCGGGAATGTTCGGCGTCTGGTCGAACTTGACGATGACGATGGAGCCGCCCTCGAAGTCGACCCCCTTCTGCAGCCCGCGGGTGGCGATCAGATATGCGCCGGCGAAAATGACAACGAGCGACAGCGCGATGGCATGCCACCGCCAGCGGACGAAATCGTAATTCGGATTGGTAAAAATCTTCATGGCCTGCCTAGATGCTGAGCGGTCGGGCGCTGGCCTGCGCGGTCGCCGGGCGGCGCGACAACACCAGTTCGAACAGCGTGCGTGAGACGAAAATCGACGTGAACAGGTTGGTGAGCAATCCGATGGTCAGCGTCGTTGCGAAACCGCGGATCGGCCCGGTGCCGAACTGGAAAAGAAACGCGGCAGCAATGAGCGATGTGACGTGAGTGTCGAGGAGCGTGAGAAAGACGCGTTCGAAGGCTTCCTTGACGGCGGCGCGCGGGCCCTTCTGAGCCCGGAGGTTTTCCTTGATGCGCTCGAAGATGAGCACATTCGAGTCGACGCCCATGCCCATCGTCAGAATGAAGCCGGCGATTCCGGGCAGCGTCATGGCCGCGCCGAAATACGCCATCAAGCCGATCAGGATGATCAGGTTGGCGGACATCGCGATGATCGCGTTCACTCCCGTCAGCTTGTAATAGAGCAGCATGAAGATGACCACGAGCGCGAGCCCGCCGAGCGACGCCAGCACACCGGCCCGGACCGAGTCGGCGCCAAGCGTAGGCCCGATCACCCGCTCTTCGAGATAACTCATCTGCGCGGGCAGCGCGCCCGAGCGCAGGACGAGCGACAGGTCGTTGACTTCATCGGTGGTGAAACTGCCGTAAATACGGCCATCGTCGGTGATCCGCCCCTCGATCCGCGGTGCGGAGAACACGCGGTTGTCGAGGATGATCGCGAGCGTTCGCCCGATGTTCTCACCGGTTACCCTGCCGAACTTCCGCGCGCCTTCGGCCGTCAGCGTGAAGCGCACCGCCGGCCGATTGTTTTCATCGATGGTCGGGTTCGCGCCGCGCAGGTCCCTGCCCGTGACGGCTGCGATCTTCTTCACGAGGTAATGCACCGTGCCGTCACCGTCACCGGCCGGGCCGGTGACGACGTCCATGTCCTGCGGCAGCTGCCCGCTCTGCGCCTGCAGCAGCGCTTCCCGCGTGGGTGCCGGACCGGATTCCACAAGCTTCAGCTCCAGCAACGCGGTGCTCTGAATGATCTCCTTCGCGCGCGCGACATCCGTCACGCCGGGCATCTGCACGAGGATCTGATCGTTCGACTGGCCGTACGTGGAAATGTTCGGCTCGGTGACGCCAAGCTCGTTGACGCGCCGGTCGATCGTTTCGCGCGCCTGGACCACCGTCTGGGCGCGCATGTCCGATTCGATGTTCGGCTTCATCGTCAATTCGTACGCCCCCCCGGCCCCGGCCGAGCGGTCGTACTGGGCGGCGGTATGTTCCTCGGCGAGGCGACGGAACTCGGCGTCGCGATCCTGTGGAACGCCCTCGACCTTGAAGGATTTCTCCGACGTGAGCGCGAGCGACGACACATTCACACCCGCGGACTTCAGGGCCTCGCGCAGCTGCTCA
>JBKJVQ010000238.1:0-4056 GCA_046717125.1 Methyloligellaceae bacterium | reverse complement strand
CTAGCAACGCATCGCATTCTCCCCGGTTCCATCGGCCGGAACCTTGCAGATGCGGTCATGTTTTGCGTGAGCGTCCCGGTTGGAGCATCCGCGCTTCGGGTGTCGGCGGGAGAAAGGAAAACGGATGATCGACTGGAAGTTGACGGGCTTGGCCGCAATAGCGTTGCTGTTCGGCGCGATCGCCTCCCCCCAGACGAGCACAGCTGGCGGCGAAGTTTTCGTGGATGAAGATATCGTTGCTCCGTATGCGGCGCCGTTGCCATACGGCGTCTACAAGGCCACGTTTTACCGCAGACACCATTACGATTACGGGCGTTACTGGTGGTATTACGATCCCTATGCTTATGAGGGTGGGTATTATGGCTATCATCCGCGCCGTTTCAGGCCCTACTACTATAAGTTCAAGCGCCACGGCTACCGCCACCGTCGCCACCATCACCACCATCACCGGCATGGCTGCCGCAAGCGTCTGAGGTGCACCTACGGCTATTGACCGGTTGGCTGCCCGCAAAGGTTTCGGATGAGGCCGAGAGAACTTTCACGGCCTCGAGGCAGCGCGCCTGGTCATGCTATGCAGTGATACGGCCGCGGCATTCGAAACGTTCAACGTACTGATCGGACCTGCCGTCCCGATGCGGACGAGCAGGTCGCACAGCGACCTCGTGCGCTCCCGCAGGCCCCTGCCTTCGGCGCCGAGAATCAGCGCGACGGGATAGGTCACCGGAACCGCATGGATTTCGACGTCGGACTCGCCGGCAAGGCCGACTCGCTGGAAGCCGGCATCGCCCAGTTCCTGCAGCGCCTCGCCGAGATTGCGCGCAAGATGCACAGGCACATGTTCGAGTGCGCCGCTGGCGGCCTTGGCCAGCACGCCATCGAGTGGCGAACTGTGCCGCGCGGTCATGATGAGGCCGCCCGCACCGAACGCGGCGGCGGAGCGGAGTATGGCGCCGACGTTATGCGGGTCGGTCACCTGGTCCAGCGCGATCAGGAGATTCGCGCCGAGGAGTTGCTCCAGAGGCGGAACGGGCAGGGGCTCCGTTTCGAGCAGCATACCCTGATGTACCGCGTCTGGGCCGAGCATCCTGTCGATAGTCGGTGGACGCACAATCTCGATGTCGTGTTCGAGAGCCGGCAGTTGTTCCCGAATGCGGCGCGCGCCGTTCTCCGTCGCCATAAGTCGTTTGATCTTGCGGATGGGATTTGCGAGCGCCGCCAGGACGGGGTGCCAGCCATAGATGCGGATGGTATCGTCCGGCGCACGCGAACGGGGCGCGGAGCGATCGGTGCCGCCCCTACGCGGCACGCGGCTGGACCAGTTCGTCTTCATGACGTCGCCGCCGCAGCTTCCGGCATACCCTCATGCGCCAGCACGCGGGCTGTGATGCAGCGCGCGATTTCCTGTTCGCCCATGACGACGAGGTCCGCGCCGAACTGCTTCAAATGATCGACCTCGGCCGCCGAATGGGCCCGGGCGATGATCGCGATTGCCGGATTCGCTTTGCGCGCCGCGAGAATCAGGCTTCCAGCCTCGAACGGATCGGGAATCGCACTGATGAGCCAGCGCGCGGATGCCGCGTTGGCCTGCCGCATCAGATCGGGGTCGGCGGCGCTCCCTGCAATCGCCTCGCCGCCCTGTGCCTTGAGGTCGTCGATCAACTCCTTCCCCTCCTCGATCACGAGCAGCTTCCGGTTCTCCGCCCGCAACGCCTCACCAACGAGCCGCCCGACACGGCCATAGCCGACGAGAATCGCGTGATCCGTGAGCGAAGAGACGGGTGCGGGATCGTCTGGGGTCGAAACGGGCCGCGGCGCTTTCGCAGCGTCGTGCTCCGGAGTGCGCCGTTCGCGCCGCTCGGCCAATCGGTCGATCAGGAAAAAGAGCAGCGGATTGAACAGGATCGAGAGGATCGCACCGGCGAGGATGAGGTCGCTGCCCTCCTGCGGCAGAAGCTTCAGCCCAACCCCAAGTCCGGCCAGGATGAACGAGAACTCGCCGATCTGGGCAAGGCTCGCGGAAATCGTCAGCGCCGTCTTTGTCGGATGCCCGAATACGAGCACGATCAGGAAGGCAGCGATAGATTTTCCGAGCACGATGATCGCGACCGTCGCCAGCACGGGCCACGGCTCGCGAACGACGATGCTCGGATCGAACAGCATTCCAACGGAAACGAAGAACAGCACGGCGAAGGCGTCACGCAGGGGTAGCGATTCCTGCGCCGCCTGCGTGCTCAGCTCGGACTCGGCGAGTACCATGCCGGCGAAAAACGCGCCCAGCGCGAACGAGACGTCGAACAGACTCGCCGAGCCGAAAGCGACGCCGAGCGCGATCGCAAGTACGGCAAGCCGAAACAGTTCGCGCGAGCCGGTGTGAGCCACATAATGCAGCAGCATCGGAATGACGCGCCGCCCGACAATCAGCATCAACGCGACGAAGCACATCACCTTGACGATGGTGACGGCGAGTGTTTCCCAGACCGTGGTGGGGCTGAACAGGCCGAAGAAGTTCGCTTGCTCCTGCGTCGTTGCTTCGCCGCCAAGCAGGCCCGCAAGCCCCGGCAGCAGCACGAGCGCGAGAACCATGGCGAGGTCCTCGACGATCAGCCAGCCGACCGCGATGCGGCCGCGCTCCGTGTCGATCAGCCGCCGTTCCTGCAGCGCGCGTAGAAGCACGACGGTGCTGGCGACCGATAGCGCAAGCCCGAACAGGATGCCTGCGCCTATTGTCCATCCCATCGCATGGGCAAGCGCCATGCCGAGCAGCGTCGCGACCGCCATCTGACCGATTGCGTCAGGGATCGCGATAGCTCGGACGGACAGGAGGTCCTTAAGTGAAAAATGAAGGCCGACGCCGAACATCAGGAGGATCACGCCGATTTCGGCCAGTTCGAGCGCGAGACCTTGATCGGCGACAAAGCCTGGCGTGAACGGGCCGATCAGGATGCCGGCGACGAGATAGCCGACGAGCGGAGACAATCGAAGGCGATTTGCGATCACGCCAAAAATGAAGGCAAGACCCAAACCGGCAACGATCATCGCGATGAGCGGTGTGTCGTGAGACATGAGAATCCGTGGGGATCGCCCGACAATTCACTCAAGCTGGCGAGTGATAAACGACTATAGTGACCGCAGCGGACATGCGAGGCAAGAACGCGAGCGCCTTTGCGGTTGACACATTTCCGGCGCCTCACCATAAGAAGCGCCACAATCCGGAAATCAGGATTTCGGCTTCTGACTCCCGATCCGGAGGGGTGCCCGAGTGGCTAAAGGGGACGGGCTGTAAACCCGTTGGCTATGCCTACGCTGGTTCGAATCCAGCCCCCTCCACCAAGACACAGATTTCGAGGGTCAGACCCGCGATGCCTGCACTCGCAACGCCCAGCCGACGGTGCGTGTCATCGTCGCTGCGGCGAGGCGAGTCAGGACGCGCTCCATCTGAAACTGGTCGAGGCCATGCATGCTGCGAGCCCAGCCGGGGAGAAGATCCGCGCCAGCTCGTAACGTCAGCGCATGCGCGGGGGCGAGCGCTGGATTTGCAGGCGACGAGGAGAGCAGAACGTCGATCACCTCGCGCGTGCGCGCGCTGCTCTCCAGCTCCGGGCGGACGCGCTCAAAATAAGCTGCCACTTGGTCGCGCGTGGTCGGCACGTCGTCGGCGCCGAGGCGGCGCGCAGTCTCGGCGGTCTCGGCGTAGTATCGATTCTGGTCCCTTACGCCGAGCGGCACGCCATAGCTGCGATAGGCCGCGAGAAAGCTCCAGGAGCCAGCGACATGCACCCATGTGAGCACCGCCGGATCGTTGGCGCTATACGGTGTGCCGTCAGGCAGCACTCCGACGATTCGCTCATGGATGTGCCAGACACGCGCGAACGCCGCTTCGGCGTCGCCCTTGCGGCCGTAGGTAGTTGCGCCAATGAAGGGCGCCGTGCGGCGCAGTCGGCCTTGCATGTCGGCGCGAAAGTTCGAGTGATCCCAAACGCCGGCGAGCGCGACCGGATGGAGCATCTGCATGAGCAGCGCTGAGACGCCACCAATCATCATCGTCGCCATATTGCC